>JAIRXO010000198.1 GCA_031268255.1 Spirochaetaceae bacterium | reverse complement strand
ATGAAGTCAATGAGTAGGCGGCTGTTTTTGAAAGCAGTATTATTTGCGGGAGTATTTATTTTCGGGAGCTGCGGTTCAGAACCCGCTGTTAAAGGGGTAATGAGACCGGGAAGATACAGTGCCACAGCTCCTGGTATGCGGGGGCCGTTAACCGTAACCGTGACGGTCAGCCAAAAGCGTATTGAGAATCTTATTCTTGCTTCATCAGAGGATTCGGCGGGAATTATAGAACGGGCTGTCGAAGGCGTGCGTGCGCAGGTTTTGGAGAACCAGACGCTCAATGTCGATACCGTTACCGGCGCAACGGTGAGCTGCGGCGCAATCCTAAAAGCAGCCAGAGACGCGATAAGCCAGGCAGGAGCAGGGCCATCCGATTTTTCACAGCCCCTTGGGACGGCAAAACCTGTCTCGCTCAGGGATGAGGAATATGATGTGGTCGTTGTCGGATCAGGTCTCACAGGGCTTTCAGCCGCGATGAAACTTGGCGCCGGGGGAGTTAAGGTCCTTGTACTGGAAAAACTCGCCTATACAGGCGGTTCGTCCCGGCATGCGGGAGGCGGTATCCTGTCAACAGGCAGCCGGATAAATAGAACATTGGGACAGGATTGTACACTTGATGAATTCATCAGCTTTTATGAGCAGCGGTCGGGAAAGCAGTTGAACAGGCCGCTTCTGGAAGAAATTTATAAGGTGAGCGGTCCCACATTTGACTACTTTGTAGAACGGGGCATCCCGGTTGACCTTGCTTCGCCCCGTCCGGGCCATCCTGATACCAAGCTCCCGGTGTTCTTTGCGTACATCAATAAAAATACGCCTTACGAAACCGGATACGGCGGAAAACAAATCGCGGATTTTATGCTGCTCCTTGCAGTGCAAAACGGCGCGGAGGTAAGGACGAACGCGAATGTTGTTTCTCTCATTGTAGAAAACGGGAGTGTTATGGGTGTTGAAGTTGAAAGCCCCGCCGGAAAGTACAAGGTCTGGGCAAAGAATACGATTCTCGCCACTGGAGGCTTTACGCAGAACCCGGAGATGGTTGAGCGATACGCCCCCGAATATGCGGGAACATTTCCCTTTACCGGCGCGGGCAGTCACGGCGACGGTATAACCATGACGGAGAATCTGGATACGGTCATCACCGGAGAAGGAATGATGGGTCTTGTGGGTTTTAACCCGAATATTGGGTATTACGGCGAATACGGAAGCCTCTCGTCAGTGTTTCTTGCGTCTGTCTCGGATTATACCGCACAAGTAACCGCTCCCAACCTTTTTGTCAATAAAAGAGGAGAAAGCCTTGAAATGCGGGATATTTACTACAGCGCACTGCTTCCTTTTGTATACAAGCAGCCCGGTAAAATCGTCTATGGCATAACAAGCGCGTCTGATGCGGCAGCTTCCCGGCTTGAGGCCGGTGTCGCGCGCGGTGTCGCAGTCAAGGCCGGGAGCGCGTCCGATCTTGCTGTCACTTTCGGAATAGATGCCGGGGCTTTGAACGCCGAAGTTGCCAGGCAGAATCTTACGCCGCCGCTCTACGGCGTTCCCATGCGGCCTCTTTTTATCGGTTCCATTCCGGGCCTTGTCGTTGGACGGCACTGCGAAGTCCTCAACAGCAGGGGAGCTGTCATACCGAATCTCTACGCCGGCGGGGAACTCATATTCGGGAATCTTTTTGACAAGTTATACCCTGCGTCAGGAACAGGCCTTGGTTTTGCCGCGTACACGGGCGTTGTCGCCGCGGAACATATTCTCGAATCGTTCAGGTAATGGCTTTCTGATACGTTGACAGTACCGCGCCGCCGCTGTATCGTAGGGCTATGCTTGTTTTCTGGGGAGCCGCGATCTTCGGGTCCGTGTTTTTTGCACTGCGGGTGGTCCTCTTTGTTGTCGGCGGTTTTGGCGCGGACGCGCCGGACGGCGAGGCGTCCCTGGACGGCGAAAGCGCCCAGCTCTCCCACTCTCAGGAACTGGAAGCCAGCGACGGCGCGTTCAAGTTACTTTCCCTTAATTCCGTTACCGGCTTTATCGCCATGTTCGGCTGGGCGGGGCTTGCCGCCTATTCCCAGTACAATCTTCCTTTTTTCGCCGCCCTGCTCATCGCCGCTTTTTCCGGCCTTGGCGTGCTGTTTGTTACGGCGGCGCTGTTTTATTTTGCCATGAAGCTGAAAAGCCCCGGCGCGGAATTTGACATAGGCCGGGCTGTGGGAACTACGGCGGAAGTGTATCTGCAAATCTCCCCGCCTGGCACGGGGAAAATTTCTTTCGCGGTAAACGGAACAAAGCACGAATGTAACGCGGTTTCCTCCGGCGGCAAGACAATTCCTTCATTCGAAAAGGTAACGATTACCGGTATCGTTGATTCGCATACGGTTACGGTTGTTCCGTACAGGGAGGCAAAGGACCATGAACTTTAACTTTGTTTTGATAGCGGTTGTTTTTCTGGCTGTTTTTATTTTTGCCCTCATCGTGTTTCTGGCGAGCCGTTATAAACGATGCGCCTCAAACCAGATTCTGGTTATATACGGAAAGGTCGGCGGCGGACGTTCCGCCAGGTGTATGCACGGCGGCGGCGCTTTTGTCTGGCCCCTTATTCAGGATTACAAATTCCTTGACCTTACGCCCATGACCATCAATATTCCCCTCAAGGGCGCGCTGTCGCTTCAGAATATCCGCATAAATGTTCCCAGCACCTTTACTGTCGCCATAGCCACGGAAAGCGAGAGCATGGATTCCGCGGCGGTGCGCCTGCTCGGCCTTGACAGGGACAATGTAGAATCAATGGCGACAGAGATCATTCTCGGCCAGCTCCGCCTGACGGTGGCCTCCCTTACCATCGAACAGATCAACCAGGACCGCGAGCGTTTTCTTGACGCCATACGAAAAAACATTGACATTGAACTCGACAAGATAGGGCTCTGTCTTATCAATGTAAACGTTACCGACATAACCGATGAGTCGGGATATATCGAAAGCATAGGGAAGAAGGCCGCCCTTACGGCAATCAATCAGGCCAAGGTGGATGTGGCCGAGCAGGACAAGCTGGGCGCCATAGGCGAGGCCGATGCCCGCAAGGAACAGCAGGTACGGGTCGCCGAACTTGACAAGGAACAGCAGGTTCAGATTGCCGAATTTACCAAAGAGCAGCGCATACAGACCGCCGATTACAACGCGAAGGCGGTGGAGGGGGAAAACACCTCCAGGGCGGAGATTGCCATATCGAACGCGACGCTGGCCGAGCGGGAGGCCGAGGCGGCGATGCGGGGAGAGGTCGCCCAGCAGGAGGCCGCGGCGGAAATCCAAAAGGCAAAGGCCGTCTCCGAACAGCGCCGCCTTGAGGCGGAAGAAGTGGTGCCCCGTGAGATCGAAAAACGAAAGCTCGAAATTGACGCCGCCGCCCGCGCCGAGCAGCGGCGCCGTCTTGCCCAGGGCGAGGCCGACGCGATTCTTCTGGTAAAGGCAGCCGAGGCGGAAGGAATCAAAAAAGTGCTGGACGCCAAGGCCGTGGGCTACCAGACCCTTATCAAGGCCGCGAACAGCGACGCGAAAAGCGCCGCCACGCTCCTTTTGGTTGAAAAACTCGAGGAGATTGTCAAAATGCAGGCCGAGGCGATTAAGAATATCAAGATTGACAAGATCACCGTATGGGACAGCCCCAGCGGGGACAACAGTTCCACATCGAATTTTGTGCGCAACCTGGTAAAGACCCTGCCCCCTCTCCACGACATTGCCCAGCAGGCCGGCCTTGATCTGCCCGCATTCCTCGGCACCCTGGAGACGAAAAAGGACGGCGGCCCGGATGAAAAAGACGGGTAGTTGGTATCAGGGCGCATCGGCCCCTTCGGGTCCGACCGGGCTTTCCGCTCCAATCTTTTGCTTCGCAAAAGGATTTCCGCTTCAATCCCTTGCGCGTTCCCTGAGTAAAAATTTTGCGGGGACGGTGAGACAACCAGCAGCGAATCGAAGATTCGGGTTGCCGGACACGTCCGATATATGAGGCTGTTCCATGAAAACCGTTTTCCGCCAAAGCCTTTTGGTTTTAACTTTAAGCGCCCTGGGACTTTCCCTTTTGTTTATGGTCTCGGTGCTTTTGTTTATGGATTCACTGTACTACGAGATCAATACCCAAAATATACTCAACACGGCCCGTATTGTTTTACAGGCCCTTCCTTCCGAAACGCTGAACGCCTCTTTTGAAAACAGCCGGGCCGGAACTCCTCCGGCATGGATGCATGAACTTCCGTCGCCGTACCGGCTTACCCTCATAGCGCCTGACGGCGTGGTTCTCTTTGATTCCCGCTTTCCGGGGGAAACTCTGTCAAACCACGGGGACAGGCCGGAGGTAAAGGCCGCCCTGGAAGGAGGATGGGGAAGGTCGCGGAGAAGTTCCCAAAGTCTTGGCGCGGAACTTCTTTACGCGGCCCTGCCCGTGTACGGAAGGGAAGGGCGCTTGACAGGGGTCTTTCGTCTTTCCGTGGAAACGCCGAATTTTATCCGGCGCATAGCGGGGGCGGCCCTGCCTTTTTTTCTTGCCGGCGCTGTTTTTTTTCTTGCGGCCCTGGGAACGGTGTGTCTTTTTTCCCGGTCCCTCTCCCGCTCCTTTGCCCGCCTTGTAGCGGTGGCCCAGTCGGTACATTCGCCTTCGGAAGACCTTTTTCATAAGACCATACATTCTCCCCAGATCATCTCAGGTACCGGGGAATTTATCGCTCTGGAAAAAGCCCTCAAGTCCATGGCCCTTGAGTTAAGCGCAAGGATAGAAACGGCCCAGGCCGAGGGCCGGCGCCTTGAGGCCATTCTCAACGGTATATCCGAAGCGGTGTTTGCCATGGATGAAAAGCTCATGCTCCACATGGTGAACAGGCAGGCCAGAATACTTTTCGGCATAGACAAGGCTGAATCCGGTTCCCTTTCCCTGCTGGAAGCAACCCGTTCAACCGAACTGGAAGACGTGGCAAAAAGCGTCCTTGCCGGAAACAGGCCCGGTGAGGCTGAGATACTCTCCCATAGCTCCGCTGTCCAGCGCCGCTTCCGTGTGTTCGCCTCTCCCCTTTACCGCCCCGGGACAGGCGAAGGCCAGGCCCAGGCGGATATGCCGGCGGGCGTTGTGATGGTGCTGGGCGATATTACCCGGCTGCACAAGCTGGAACAGGTGCGCAAGGATTTCGCGGCAAACGTGTCCCACGAACTGCGCACGCCCATTCAGGTTATAAAGGGCTTTGCCGAAACCCTTCTTGATTCTCCCCTGGACAACAAAGAACAGATACGCCATGTCATAGAAATAATAGAAAAGAATTCGCGGAACATGGAAAATCTTACCAATGACCTTTTGGTTCTGGTGAGCCTCGAGGACGAAAAAAATTCCCGGCCCGGCATGGAAGATGCGGATATAGAGGAACTCATGGGGGAAGCCTCCCTCTCCGTCAGGTTCAAGGCCGAAGAAAAAAAGATAGGCATCAGCGTACAGTGCGCCCCGGCCCTTTCGGCGAAACTCAACGGCGCCCTTATCGTGCAGGCCCTGATTAACCTTTTGGATAACGCGGTAAAGTATTCCCCGCCCTCGTCAA
>JAIRXO010000174.1 GCA_031268255.1 Spirochaetaceae bacterium | reverse complement strand
GCGCCCCAGGCCGCTATGCCGGCCATGGATTTGAGTTCCATACCTGGCCTGGGAGCGATGCCTTCCATGGCCATGCCGGCAATGATGCCCGGCATGATGGGCGCGTCTCCTACCAATGTCCAGCCGGTTCAGTTTCCGGGTTTAAGTCCCCAGCCCACGTCCCAGGAACAGGGCAATATCGGTCTCATCATGGATGTTTTCATGGAGATGACCGTAGAACTTGGCCGTACCCGCAAGCTCATCAAGGAAATTCTCGGCATGGGCGAAGGCACCATCATAGAACTGGATAAACTCGCCGGTGAGCCGGTGGACATACTGGTAAATCACAAACTCATTGCCAAGGGCGAAGTAGTAGTCATCGACGAAAACTTCGGCGTCCGGGTTACCGAAATTGTCTCTCCCATGGAGCGGATGAACGACATGGGATAAGATACTTGAGTTTTTTATTTTTACGCTCCGGGTACTAGCAAAAAAAAGATAATGATTATATAATTATACATAGTATAAAGAGTTAAGGTCAGTTTGTACTTGGGAGGGGAAAAACTGAAGCCGTTTCGCATTACGGCAGGGCTCGCGCTCTGTCTTGTCCTTACAGGAGCCATGCTCCACGCCCAGGTTCCCGGTCCCCCGGACAATGACGCCCAGGATCAAGCTGTCCGGGACAGTGCGGAATTCCGGGAACCTGAATCTTCTCCGGTTACGGATGAAGCCGCGCCGGGCGCCCAGGAAAATCCGTCCTCTCAGGCTGACGAAAATCTCCTGCTTCTTGACGAAGAACTTCCGCCTCTTTCGGATGCCGGCGGCCCTTCGACCCTTTTCCCCGTTCTCAGAATGGTGCTGGTGCTGGCCCTGGCCGCCGCGGCGGTCTATGGCCTGGTGTATTTTTTAAAGCGCCTGAGCAGGCCCCAGCGCGTCGAGGACGCTTTCCTCAAGGTTCTGTCCAGCGTCCACCTGGGTTCCAACCGTTATGTTCATGTGGTGCTGGTGGGTTCCCGGGCCTACCTTATCGGCGCCGGGGACTCAGGCGTAAACCTCGTCGCCGAAATTGAGGACAGGGAAACCATTGACGCCATGATACTGGAAGAATCAAAGAGAAGCGCGGAAAGCGGAAAGCCCCTTGACTTTAAAAAACTGCTGCGGCGTTTTTCCGCCCAGGGACCGTCTCCCGAAATACCCGGCGCCGACTCCATAAAAAAACGCCGGGAAAGGTTCAGGAGGCTGTAGATGGGCCGCCTTGTACTTGTTCTGGCCGTGTTTTTTGCCGTCCTCCTTCCCCTGCCGGCCCAGACTCCGGGCTTTCCCGATATGTCGGCCAGCGGCACCATGGAAGTGCCGGACCCTCCCTCAGATCCGGTGATTCCCTTTATTGATCTTACCATACGCAATCCTGAATCGGGCCGGGAAGTGGCCTTTTCGGTGCAGCTCCTCCTCCTCCTTACCGTGCTTTCTCTGGCGCCGAGCATCATCATACTGATGACCAGTTTTCTCCGTATTTCCATAGTCCTTGATTTTGTAAAACGGGCCCTCTCGCTCCAGCAGGTTCCTCCCAATCAGGTCATACTGGGCATTTCGCTTTTTCTTACGATTTTCATCATGTGGCCCACCTTTACCGGCATCTATGACAATGCCATACGGCCCCTTTCCGCCGGCGAACTTTCCGTGGAAGAAGCCTACCGTGAGGCCGAAGGCCCGATGCGGATTTTTATGTACAGCCAAATGCGGGGCAATCCGGGAAATATAAGGCTCTTTATGACCATGCGGGGACTTGACCGGCCCAATACCCTTGCCGATGTGCCGACCTATGTACTCATCCCCGCCTTTATACTCAACGAACTGACTGTGGCTTTCAAAATAGGGATACTGCTTTTTATTCCCTTTATTGTGATTGATATGGTAGTGGCCAGCGCCCTCATGTCCATGGGCATGATCATGCTGCCGCCGGTGATGATTTCCATGCCCTTTAAGCTCATCCTCTTTATACTGGTGGACGGCTGGGGTCTTTTGACGGATCAGCTGGTCCGTTCGTTTTATTAGGGGTAAAAGGTGAGTATAGGGGATATAACCAGTCTCCTCAGGGGGGGAATTTTTCAGGTGCTGCTCATGGCCTCTCCCCTTTTGTTCAGCGCCCTCATCGTGGGTCTCGTGGTGGCCATACTGCAGGCCACTACCTCGATACAGGAGCAGACCCTGACTGTTGTGCCCAAGGTGATTGCCATACTGCTGGTTCTGGCTTTCCTGGGCGGATGGATGTTTAGTTCCCTGGGGGATTATACGGTGCGGCTCTTCCGCATGATTCCCCTGATGACGCGTTAGGGGTTATACGGTGCGGAGAATTTTGAATGATTGAAAGCGGCATACTCAACGATATACTTTCCGCCGCTCCGGCTTTTCTCCTTATCGCCGCCAGAGCCCTGGCTATTATGGAGACTGCGCCCCTGCTTTCTTCCGACGCGAATCCCCAGGTGGTAAAAATAGCCCTGGCCGGGTTTGCCGCCTACGCGGCCTTTCCCGGCGCTCTGGTAACAAGCTGGGATCTTTCAACCTTGAATATGACTTTTGTGTTTCTCCTTATAGGCGAGGTCCTTATTGGGGTGATAACCGGTTTTTTTATGACCCTTATTTTTTCGGCCTTTTCCACCGCCGGCCAGTTCTTTTCCCTCCAGATGGGCTTTGGCGCTTCGGAAACTTTTGACCCCCTTTCGCAGATAGAGAATCCCCTCATGGGCCAGTATCTCAACCTGGTGGCCATGCTGGTCTTTATCAGCACCGGCGGGCTCAGGACCCTTTTTCTCGGCGGGTTCTGGCGTTCGATACAGTCCATAAGCGCCCTGAGCCTTGTGCAGGGCCGGGAGCATTTTCTTTCCATGCTTCTTTCCGGCCTGACCCGGCTCTTTCTTGACGCCATGATAATTTCCATGCCCATACTGGGAACCCTTTTTCTCAGTTCCCTGGCCACGGGTCTTATTTCCAAGGCCGCGCCCCAGATAAACATACTGACCGAGGGTTTTCCCATTTCCATTACCGTAGCCTTCGTCCTGATTCTGGCCACCATGCCCTTTATGGTCGAGGCTTTTGGCAGGGTCATTGACGCGGGCTTTGGCAGCCTGGAAACCCTGTTTATCAGGGTAGGTTCGCCAATTGGTGCGCCCATAGGCGCGCCAATAGGCGCTCCCATAGGCGGAAACGGGGGGAATCTGTGATGCTGTTAGATGAAACCATCACCATGATGGACCTCCAGTGGTTTGCCGCCGAGGATGAGGGCCGTACCGAGGAGCCGTCAGAGTACAAGATACGCAAGGCCAGGGAAGAAGGCCGGGTGGCCAAGAGCCAGGAACTTGTCAGCGCCCTGGTGCTTCTGCTCCCCGCCCTGGCGATACTCCTTCTTGCCCCCTATATATTCAGAACCTGCGTGGAGATGCTGCACTTTTATTTTACCCGGGCCGTTGAGCTTGATCCGGTTACGGACAGGATAATCGCCCAGAGTTTTTTCTCGTTTCTGGTACGGCTTGCCCTTCCCATAGCCCTCACGGCCATGGCGGCGGCTATTTTTGCCAATCTGGTGCAGACCGGCCCGCTTTTCACCCTTAAACCCCTGACGCCTAATTTTTCCAAAATAGTTCCCCGTTTTGGCGCCTACTTTCAGCGTACCCTGTTTTCCATGGAGGGGCTGTATAATTTCGCCAAGTCCCTGGTAAAAATGGCCCTCATAGGCACGGTGGCTTTTTTTACCATACGGTCAAGGATAGAGGAACTTGCCAATCTCCAGACCGCCGGTCTCTGGACCGCGGTAAATCTTGTCGCTTCCCTTGCCATACGGATGATTATTGTTTCCGCCCTGCTTCTGCTTGTTCTTTCCGTGCCCGATATACTGTTTCAGCGATGGCGGCACCGGGAATCCCTTAAAATGACCCGCCAGGAAGTCAAGGAAGAAAGGCGCATGTACGAAGGGGACCCCCTGGTACGGTCAAGGCTGCGCCAGAGGATGCGGGAACTGCTTTCCGCCAATATGGCGGTCAATGTGCCCAAGGCCGATGTGGTTATCACCAACCCGACCCATTTTGCCGTCGCCCTGGAATACAGAAGGGACGCCATGATCGCCCCCAGGGTAAGCGCCAAGGGCGCCGACGAACTTGCCCAGAGGATAAAGCGCATAGCCCTGGATAGCGGCGTGCCCATAGTGGAGAATAAACCCATTGCCCGTTCACTTTATGCCGAAACCGAAATAGGGGATATAGTGCCGGTGCAGTTTTGGGAGGCCCTGGCCGTGATCTTTGCCTCTGTCTCCAAAATTAACGAGCGCAGGGCCGAGGATTTAGGAGCGTAATGAACGATGTCTGACGCAAACATTTCGGGCGGCAATAAGATATCCGATATAGCCATAGCGGTGGCCGTGGTGCTGGGTATCATGATGTTTATTGTCCCCCTGCCTACGGTAATCCTCGACGCCCTTATGGCCATGAACCTGATTTTTTCTCTCATAGTGCTCCTCCTCGTGTTATACAACAGAAAGGCCGTTGAGTTCAGCCTTTTTCCCTTTGTACTGCTCATAGCCACAGTTTTCGGCCTGGTACTCAACGTATCATCCACGCGGCTCATCCTTACCCAGGGCGCTTCCTTTGATGGCCGCATGATACGGGCCTTTTCCAGCTTTGTGGTAGGTTCGGGAGGTTCCGAGGGCCTTGTGGTGGGCTTTATCATCTTTATCGTCATCATCGCTGTTCAGGCCGTGGTTATTACCAAGGGAGCTTCCCGTGTTTCGGAAGTGGCCGCCCGCTTTACCCTTGACGCCCTGCCGGGCAAGCAGATGGCCGTGGAGGCCGAATACAATTCGGGGGCCATTACCGAAGAAGAATTCAAAGCCCGCAAGCGGGAGATACAGCAGGAATCTGATTTTTACGGCGCCATGGACGGCGCCAGCAAATTTACCTCAGGCAATGTCAAGGTCGGCATTTTTATCACCGTCATCAATGTATTGGGCGGTTTTATAGTCGGCGTGGTGCTGCACAACGAACCCCTGGCCTCCGCTCTGGGAACCTATATTACCTTTGCCGTAGGTGACGGCCTTTTAAGCCAGTTCCCCGCCCTGCTCATTTCGGTGGCCATGGGTATCGTGGTTACCCGTTCCGCCTCGGCGGGCGATACCCTGAGTTCTGTCATGGTAAAACAGTTTTCCCAGGACGCCCGGGTATACGGCATAGGAGCGGCGGTGCTTGTTCTTTTCGCCCTGCTCCCCGGTTTTCCCTGGTATGTGCTGATACCCATGGCCGTGCTGCTGGGTTTTTACGCCTTAAGGGTGAGCAGGGTAAAACGGGCCGATTTTGAAAAGCTGCAAAGCAGGGAAGCCGAGGCCAGAAAGCCCAGGGAAGAGAGCGCCGAAATGTCGCCGGTTGTTCCCCTGGACCCCCTTTCCCTCGAACTGGGTTACGGACTCATACCCCTTGTTGACCGGGACAAGGGCGCCGAACTCCTTGAGCGGGTACACCGCATACGCCGCGAGTCGGCCCTGGACCTGGGGCTGGTGATTCCCCGTATCAGGATTATTGACAATATGCGCCTTGAGCCTTCGGAATACTGCTTCAAGATCAGGGGCGTTGACGTGGGCAGGGGCAAGATACGCATGGGTTACTATCTGTGCATCAATCCCGGAGGAATCAAGGAAGAAATCCCCGGCGAAAAAACCAGGGACCCTGCCTTTGGGCTTCCGGCCCTCTGGGTGAGCGAGGACAAGCGGGACCAGGCCGAACGGGCCGGATACACGGTGGTGGACCCGCCTTCCATCATCGCCACCCATCTTACCGAAATCATCAAACGCCATGCCTCGGAACTTTTGGGCCGCCAGGAGACCCAGGCCATACTGGAGACCCTCAAGAAGGAATACCCGGCGGTGGTTGACGAGACCCAGAAGGTTCTCAATCTCGGCGAAATTCAAAAGGTGCTTCAGGCCCTTCTGGAAGAACAGGTGTCCATACGGAATATGGTTGCCGTACTTGAGGCCCTCGCCGATTACGCGCCGGTTACCAAGGAAACCCGCTTCCTCACCGAAAAGGCAAGGCAGGCCCTGGCAAGGCAGATATGCCTCCAGTACGCCGACGAGGACAGGCATCTGCGGGTGCTGACCATCAACCAGGCTCTGGAACAGAAGATCATCGAAAGCAGGGTGGAAACCTCTTCGGGTATTATGGCCGCCCTTGAGCCGGCGGTGCAGCGGGAGTGGATCAAGGCCCTTTCCCGTTCGGCGGCATCGGTGCAGGAACAGGGCTGGGCGCCGGTACTGCTCTGTTCCGAGGCGGCGCGTTACCTCGTTAAATCATCGACATACAGGGAACTCCCCGATCTGGTAGTTCTTTCGGTTCCCGAGATTGTCGCCGATATCACCGTGGAACAGATAGGCGAAATAAGCCTTGAGAGCATGGCCGCGTAATAAGGAATGGGCATGGAAATAGTAAGCGAACAGGCTGAAACCTATAACGAGGCGCTGCGCAGGCTGAAAGATAAATTCGGCGTCCGTTTTGTGGAGATGCGGCATCAGCAAATCAGGCTTAAAGGTCTTTTAGGTTTTTTTGGAAGAGAGGGCGTAGAGGTAATAGGCTTTATAAGGGATTATAATCCGGGCATAGCCGCTTCTCCCCAGCCTTCCTACGCCCCGCCGGGCATTCCCCCGGTGAAGGTGGGGAGCTTTGCCGAGGAAAAGGAAAAAATTCTCGCCGCGTCCAAAAAGGATGTTACCATGCAGGTACTCCTGAACGAGGTCAAAGACCTCAAGAAGTATCTTGAACAGAAGAACGACGACCGTACATCTCCTTCCCACGGGACGGTGGACAGGCTTACCGAAGTTCTGGCGCTTAACGATTTTTCCCACGCCTATATCAGGCATATTACCGGCAGGATAAAAAAAGAGATAACCCTTGAGGCCCTTGACAATTATGAGGAAGTGGAAGAGCAGGTTGTTGACTGGATAGGAGAGAGCATCCCCATTTACAGCGAGGAGACTTTTCATCCCAAACCCCGCATCCTTGTTCTTGTAGGCCCCACCGGAGTAGGAAAGACTACGACCATAGCCAAGCTCGCCGCCATGTATAACATAGGCAATTCCGCCAGTCATCCCCTTTCGGTGCGGCTCATAAACATAGACAACTACCGCATAGGGGCAAAGCAGCAGCTTGAGACCTATTCTTCCATTATGGATATTCCCCTTTCAAACATAACAAACCACGAGGAACTGAGAAAAACCATAGCCCTCTATACCGGCGACGCCGACCTCATACTCGTCGATACCATAGGCAAGAACCCCCAGGACGGTGTTGAGCTTGCCAAGATGAAGCAGCTTCTTTCGGCCTGCGGTTCCCGGGCCGAGGTACACCTGGCCCTCAGCGCGACCACCAAGGCCAGCGACATCGCCGACCTGCTGCGGCAGTTTGAGCCCTTTGGCTACCGCTCGGTAATCATTACCAAGCTCGACGAGACAAGCAGGGTGGGCAATGTGTTGAGCGCCCTCTGGGAAAAAGGCAAGGCTGTTTCGTATATCACCGACGGGCAGACCGTGCCGGTGGATATAAAGAAGGCTTCGGTGGTTCCCTTTCTCATCAATCTGGAAGGTTTCCGCATAAACCGTGAACGCATAGAAAGCCGCTTCCCCGGCGTGGACGCGGAAAAAATCAACTGGAGACAATGATGGCAGATCAGGCTGAAAAACTGCGGGAGCTGATGAAGCAGAAAAACCGCCCGGCGGGCAAAGACGGCAAAAAGACAGCCGAAAAGCCGCCGCGCCAGACAAAGATCATTACCGTTACCTCCGGCAAGGGCGGCGTGGGCAAGACCAATATTTCGGTAAACATGGCCCTTGCCTACGCCCGCATAGGCAAGCGGGTGATAGTCATGGACGCGGACCTGGGGCTGGCCAATGTCAATGTTATGCTCAACGTTATTCCAAAGTTCAGCCTCTATCATGTGATACGGAAACAGAAAACCATGAAGGACATAATACTCCAGACCGAATACGGAATCAGGATAGTGGCCGGAGCGTCGGGGTTTTCGCAGATAGCCAATCTGTCGGAAGAAGAAAGGCAGAATTTTATTGACGAGCTTAATACCCTCCAGGACGCGGATATCATTATCATAGATACCAGCGCCGGAGTGTCGAGCAATGTGCTTGATTTTATAGCCGCCGCCGATGAGGCGGTAATCGTTACCACGCCAGAACCTACGGCCATTACCGATGCCTACGGCATCATCAAAATAATCGCCACCGAGATTGACAGCCTCAACATGGGCCTTAAACTTGTGGTAAACAGGGTAAAGAGCGTGGCCGAGGCGAAAAGGGTGGCGGACCGCATGACCAATATAGCCGGACAGTTTCTTAACCTTAAAGTTGATTTTCTCGGCTTTATCTACGATGACCCGTCGGTGTCCCAGGCGGTGCTGCGCCAGAGGCCCTTTATGGTGGTGGACCCCAAATGCAAGGCGTCCCAGTGCGTACAGCACATTGTCGGCAGGCTCGAAAAGAGCGAATCCAGGGAAAGCGGCGGTTTTGGCAATATGCTGAAACGGCTTTTTGGCCGTTCCCAGACGCTTTAGGGAAATTGGAGGAAGACGGTGTTCAACCTGAAACTGAGCGCCATAGCCGCCGGGGCGGCCCTGGTTTTTTCGCTTGTTATCGGTATCATAAGCCGCGCCGGTTTCCCCTATGTTCTGGTCAGGGCCCTGGTTTCGGGGGGGCTTTTTTTCTTTCTCAGCGCCTTCGCCTACTGGGCCGTAAGCCAGTTTGTCCCCGAATTGCTTGATTTAAGCCCGGACGACGCCCCCCTTGCCGGTGACGAAATCCCCCTTCCCGGTTCCACTGTTGATATTTCCATTGATTCTTCCGGCGAGGATGACGATACCGATGCGCTCCCCCCCCTGGACCGGCAGTATGTTGAAAGCGGGCCCGAGGCGCGGACAGCTTCCCCGGAAACTGACCGGGCCCCTGACTTTGGCGCGGCTTTGCCCTCCGGCGGGGAACAAAAAAGCGAAAATACCGGAGGGGAAGCTCTGGACCCGGACGGTAAAAACGGATATACTAATGGCGGGACTCTTGTAGACGCTGGTTCCGATGTCCCCGGTGCGGAAGACGGCGCCGCGTTTCCGTCCGAAACAGCGGACGCCGTTGATATGCTGCCCGATGTGGAGCTTTTGTCCACGGCTTTTATCTCCCGTGAGGAGGAAGATC
>JAIRXO010000041.1 GCA_031268255.1 Spirochaetaceae bacterium | reverse complement strand
AAAGACAAGGAAGGCCGCCATGCCGGGGACAGGGCTTTGCTTTTTTCTTTTCATTTCAGGCTCCAAGCAAATTCCGCAGTCTGCCTGAAAGTCCGGGAAAGCGGCTGTCGTCCCTTTCCATACGGGGCATATCGACGCGGGCGGCGAGGGCGCCGGGGTTTTTTCCGGTGATGACATAAACCGTATCGGAAAGATACACCGCTTCTTCTATGGAATGGGTAATGAGAATGACCGTCAGGCTCCGGCTTTCTTTTATCGAAAGAAGAAAATCCTGGGCTTCTTCGCGGCTCAGGGCATCAAGGCTGGAAAAGGGTTCGTCCATGAGGAGAAGATCGGGCCCCGAAATCAGCGCCCTGGCCGCGGCGAGGCGCTGCTTCATGCCGCCTGAAAGTTTGTGGGGATAGAGGCGGCGGAATTCCTCAAGGCCGAATTCCTCAAGGAGTTTTCCCGAACGTTCCCGGCGTTCAGGTTTTTTTACCTTCATTATTTTAAGGGGAAGCTCCGCGTTGGCCTCCACGGTTTTCCAGGGGAGAAGGCCGAAGTGCTGGAATATCACCCCGGTGTTTTCCCGTATGCCCTTTTGTGCCCTGCCGTCTATGAATATGCCGCCGGAGCTTGGCCTGAGCAGCCCCGCTATGGCGTGGATGAGACTGGTCTTGCCGCATCCCGACGGACCTATGACCGCGGAAATTTTTCCCCGTTCAAAGCGGGCCGTAAAGGGGGCGAGGGCCGGCACGGACTGAGGCGCGGAGCGGGAACCGAAAAACCGGCGGGGGAGGGCGTAGTCAATGGTCAGGTCACGGAGTTCTACCATGGAGTCATTCAATGCCGAGGCCGTCCACGGGACGGCTGTCAAGGAGATCCTCCGGCCTGAGATTGACGGCAAGGAGCCTTCTTTCTCTAAGCCAGGCGAAAACTTTTTCAAGCTGGGACGGGTCAGGAAGGGAAGGCCGCCGGTAGCTGATAAAACGGTAGCTGTCTTTAAGCTCCCTGGGGAAATTCACCTTTTCGACAAGGTAATCCCTGTAGGCTTCCTGGTTGGCGTTTATGCTCCGCCCCGCCCGGTAAAAGGCCCGGTAAAAGCGGCGTACATCCTCAAGGCGGCTGTCAAGAATTCGTTTTGAAAAAAGTATGACGCCCGGGTCTATCGGAGAGGCGTTTGAAGTGTCAATCACGGCGAGGAGCGGGGCGCCCCGCGAAACCGCGGCACTGAGCAGGGGGTCGGGAAGCCCGGCTGCCTCAACCTGACCTGAGAGTACCAGTTCAAGGCGCAGGGGCATGCGGGGCACCGAAACAGGCTCGTATGAGATGGGGATTCCTGCTTCGGCGAAAAGGGTATCGACGGTGTACTGAATGATTGTATTTGTTGAAAGGGCGACACGTTTTCCCCTGAGCCCGGCGAGGCCGCGGTTCTCCGAAAAAGGCGAACCGACTATGCCGTAGCGTCCGTCGGTAAGGCTGGTGATTTTATAATCAAAGCCGCCGGCGGCAAAAAAGGACGCGGCAAGGAGATCCGATACCGCGCCGTCAAGCCTTCCCGCCTGGAGGGCGGCGTCCCTTTCCTGGGGATTCTGAAAAACCACCAGTTCCACGGCGACGCCTTCCCTGGTAAAGAAGCCCTCGTCCCTGGCCGCGAGAAGGGGCAGGGAGTCTATGTCAAGAAAAATTCCCACTCTGAGGGGAGAAGCAAAAAGTGAAGGGCCTTTGCCCGCCAGAATTGCAAGAAGAAGCGGAAGGACCAGGCCGGGGACTTTCATGGCTGCCCCCTTGCAGCTTCGGAACCCCAGGGGGAATTTTTAAGGGGCGAACCCCAGGCTTCAAAGAGCCGCTGTTCCAGGCCCAGGCGGCTGAGAATTTTTCCGGCGATAAAATCAACCAGGCCGTCTATATCCTGAGGTTTCTGGTAAAAGGCCGGGGACGCGGGCAGTATGACGGCGCCCGCCTCGGCAAGGCTGGTGAGCTTGCGGAGGTCGAGCAGGGAGAGGGGCGTTTCCCGGGGAACAAGAATCAGGGGCCGCCCCTCTTTAAGGCTTACCAGCGCGCAGCGGTGTATGAGATTACCCGCTATGCCTGAGGCAATGCTCCCCGCGGAGTTCATGGAGCAGGGAACTATCACCATGCCGTCAAGGGCAAAGGAACCGCTTGAGGGTCCGGCGGCCAGGTCGCCGGGCGCATATACCCTGTCCCGGCACAGGCCAAGCTCTTTGATCCAGGAAGAAAAAGGCCGCCCTGTTTCTTCGTGTATGACATGGTCCCCCCAGGGCGATACTATGGCGTGGACCTCATGCCCTCCCGCCGCAAGGGCGCCCATGGTCCTTAACCCGTACACTGACCCGCTCGCGCCGGTAATGGCGATAAGATATTTTCCCATGTCATTCAATATAAATGCCCAGGGCGATTCCGGCAAGGAGTATGAGGGGGAGTATTTCATTTATGGAATAACTTGCCACCCGTATATGCCGTTCTGTTTTTCCCAGGGCGATAAGATGCTCGGTAATGAGGAGTCCGGCAGCGCAGACCGCCGCCGGCCAGTAATACACGCTGAGTTTCCAGAAAAAGGGCACAAGGAAAAGGCCGGCTATGGTTCCCAGATGGGAGACCAGGGCAAACATCCTGGCCAGGGGAGCGCCGAAACAGCCGGGAATGGAGTAGAGCCCTTGCTTCCGGTCAAATTCAATATCGGGCAGGGCGTAGAGTATGTCGAAACCGGCAACCCAGAGGGCATGGGTCCCTGCAAGCACAAAGTAGCGCAGGGCAAAATGTCCTGAAAGGCCGATAAAGGAACCCATCACCGAACAGGCGCAGGCGGTTCCCAGCCAGTAATGGCAGAGCCAGGTAAACCGTTTGCTGTATGAATAGCCCCCTATGAGAAAGCCCGCCAGGGGCAGGAGAAACACGCACAGGGGATTGAGGAGGGCCGCGGCGGCGACAAGAATAATGATGAACACGAGGGCGGCGAGCAGCAGGCTTTTTTTTGAAAGCAGCCCCTGAGGTATGTGCCGCTCCCTGGTGCGGGGATTTTTCGCGTCTATTCCGGCGTCGATGACCCTGTTGAGGGCGTTGGCGGCGTTTCTCCCCGAGACCGCGGCTATGAGTATGAGCGCCGACTTGAAAAGCGGCGGACGGCCCGATGTCTCAAGAAGCACGGCCATGACCGCGAAGGGCAGGGAAAAAAGGGTATGCCTGAAAATCACCGCGTCGAGTATCAGGCCCAGCCTGGCAATGGGGTTCCGTCTGTCCGCCGCGCCGGGCGGATCAAAAGCCATAGTCTTTCCAGCGGCGGTTTACCAGTTCTATGACATCCTTGTCCATGGTAAGGGGATCGGGCCAGGGCCGGGTATGGCCCTCATCAGGGCCCTTGGCCGTGGCGTCAATGCCTATACGGGTTCCATAGCGGGGCAGGGGGGAGGAATGGTCCAGGGCATCCAGGGGGCCGTCCGACAGCACAAGGTCCCTCCTGCCGTCTACATTGTTAAAGGCCCGCCAGGCGACCTCCGAACTGTTGCCGGGATCAACGGCGGCGTCAACAACTATGATGAGCTTGACGTACATCATCTGGCCCATGCCCCAGAGAAAATGCATTACCTTGCGGGCCTGGCCGGGATAGCGTTTTTTGATCGAGACTATGACGCAGTTATGAAAGACCCCCTCCAGGGGCATGGAGAGGTCTACTATTTCCGGGCAGAGTTTTTTAAGCAGGGGAAGAAAAAGCCGTTCGGTCGCCTTTGCCATCCAGCAGTCTTCCTTGGGGGGTATGCCCACAATCGTGGCGGGAAACACCGGATTTTTGCGCCTGGTGATTCTCTGGAGATGAAACACCGGATAGTCGTCCTCAAGGGAATAAAAGCCCGTATGGTCGCCAAAGGGGCCTTCCCGGCGGAATTCGGCAGGGTCAACATAGCCTTCGAGTATGAATTCGGCGTCGGCGGGAACGGCAATGCCGCTCAATGTGGCCCCGCAGACCTCGGCGCTCTTTCCTCTGAGAAAACCGGCAAAGATGAGTTCCCAGATACCCTCGGGCAGGGGCGCGGTGGAGGCGTAAGTAACCGCGGGGTCGCAGCCCAGGGCAACGGCCACGGGCATCCTTGTTCCCTTTTCTTTGTATTTTTCGAAAAAGCGAGCGCCGTCCTTGTGAAGATGCCAGTGCATTCCGGCGGTCCTGTTGTCGTAAATCTGCATACGGTACATGCCCATGTTTTTCGCGCCGGTTTCCGCGTCCTCGGTGCATACCAGGGGCAGGGTCAGAAAACGGCCGCCGTCAAGGGGCCAGCATTTGAGCGCCGGGAGGCTGTCAAAGCCCGCTTCGTCGTCAATGATTTCCTGGCAGGCGGGGCGGCTTGTTTTTTTTGGAATGAGGCTCATGGCGAGGGGCAGCCGGGACAGGGCGCCGGGCAGGGCTTTAAGGAGCTTTATGTCCCCGGCCTGGGAAAAAATCCAGCCCATGAGGTCCTCGATTTCTTTTGCCTTGTCGTCAAGACTTTTGGCGTTCAGGGCCAGGGCCATGCGCTCTTCGCTCCCCAGGGCATTGATGATGAGGGGATAGCCGGAACCCTTTACGTTCTCAAAAAGCAGGGCAGGGCCGCCTTGCTTCATGATTCTGGAAGCTATCTCGGTGATTTCGAGAACAGGATCGACCTCGGTTTTGATACGCTTGAGACAGCCTCTCTTTTCGAGGCAGGCGATAAAATCCTGGAGACCGTTAAACGCCATGGGTCAGGAAACTTCGTGCCGCTTGGCCGTGTATTCGTTGACAACCAGGCGGCATACCGCTGTCCGGGCGAGCATTGCTTCTTCAAAATGAAAGGGGAGCTTTTTTCCGGTCTGGTGTTCCATGACAGCCTGGAGAGCCTCTACCTTTTCGGCGGGGTTTTCCAGAAGCCATACCGTACCGGTTCCTATGACGCTGGCAAAGGCGTAGCTGTAATTGCAGGCCAGTTTGCCTTCGATGAGTTCATGTTCGCAGTCCATTTCGAAACAGACCAGGGGAAAGGCGTTGAGGGCGTCTATTTTTCTGCCGCTTTTTGAGCCGTGAAAATACAGGGTCAGTTCTTCGCCTTTAACGCTGTACCCGAAATTGACCGGCACCACATAGGGAATCTGTCCGTCGTAGATTCCCAGGCGCATTATCCTGCAACTGTCGATAATGGCGAGTTTTTTTTCCGGTTCGGTAACTTCCCTTTCCTCTCTGCGCATGGCCGCTCCTTGCAGATGCGTATGATTATTTCTGTTTAGTATACCGCAATTGGGCAAAAATGACAACTGATACTATGTGGTAAAATTCTCTTTTCATTCACCATTCATGCGGGTGGTATTTACCTTCAGGTACTATAATGCTAAATGTGTCGCCCGAAGGCTCTATCACATAAAAGCCTTTTTTCAAGGCAGCGGTCTTTTGGCTTTCACCAAAAACAACACCCGCAATGGCTCCCAGGTATTTGCGTTTATCGTTATGCAAATCCGCATACTTACGCAGTTTTTCCATACGCTTGATATGCTCATTGATATCGTCAACGCTTGGTTTGGCTTTGGTTTCAACAATCATTACCTTATCGCCATTTTCAAGGAATACGTCAACTTCGGTGAATATATTATTATCCTTATCCCTGATCTCAGTACCGCGGTGGGTTTTTTCAAACTCAAAGCCCAAATCATGGAACCGCGCCACAAGGTTAGGGACAATCATATATTCGACCATTTCGCCAAAACGATTGGTAAGTTTCCCAACCCGCCTGTCGGTTTCTTTCATTTGTTGGGCGGTTTTCTGCATCTGTTGGGTGGTCTCCTGCATCTGTTGGGCGGTCTCCTGCATTTTACGGTCAGTTTCCTTCATTTGCTGAGAAGTTTCTTCCTGCTTGCGGGTTGTTTCCCGCAGAATTGCCCAAATCTCATCTGCCGAGGCTTTCCAATCGGGTATTGTTTGTGTCTTAGCCATATAAAGCTCCTGCCTAAAAGAATACCATATTCCCCGGGGTTTTGGAAATATCCAGTTCCCGAGGCAGTAATATTTTACCACTAACCTCGCGAACCATCACGAACATAAGGGATAAGGAGACCATTAAAGGTGTCAGTCACCATTTATAAGCTGGAATTTCTGACAAAAAGTCCGTGTGGTCCGTATGGTCAGTATTTGTCCGTGGTTATTCTTCGTAAAGGTGTCAGTCACCATTTACGAGGACAAAGCCGAAGAGGAAGAAAACCACGAAGCTCACGAACACCGCCATTGACAAATTTTTCGTATTTGTTACAATATTCCTATGTTTCGCACAATTGCAGACATAATTTACC
>JAIRXO010000200.1 GCA_031268255.1 Spirochaetaceae bacterium | reverse complement strand
CGCTTCCGCTGCCGGAGCCAGGGCAATGACCAGTTCTTCAAGTCCCGGCATAAGCCTCAAGCAGGAAGGCATCTCCTATGCAGCCGGCGCGGACCTTCCCCTGGTTGTGGTAAACATGGTCCGGGGCGGTCCGGGGCTGGGAAACATTGCCCCTTACCAGGGAGACTATTTCCAGGCCACCCGGGGCGGGGGCCACGGCGATTACCGTACCCTTGTGCTGGCTCCAAAAAGCGTACAGGAATGTGCCGACCTCACCTATCTGGCCTTTGACCTTGCCGATCAGTACCGCATACCCGTCATGGTTATGGCCGACGGCATGATAGGCCAGATGATGGAAGGGGTTACGCTTCCCCGGGAGCGATGCCTTGATGAACTCCCCAGGCGGGATTGGGCGGTGGGACACATGCGGGAACGCAAGGACAAAAACCCCCGGCACATCAGTTCCCTTGAGCTGACCCCGGAGATTCTCGAAAAACTAAACCAGACGCGGGAGGACCGCTACGCCGAAATAACGGACAAGGAATGCCGCTATGAATCGGCGGACGAGGACGGCGACCTGATTCTTGTCGCCTACGGAACCGCCGCGCGCATAGCCCTGGGGGCAAAAAAACTTGCCGCCGCCGCAGGCATCAAGCTGGGCATTTTCAGGCCCATCACCCTCTGGCCCTTCCCCGCAAAGGCCCTGGGCCGCATCGCCGCGTCGGGCCGGCCCATACTCACCGTAGAAATGAGTTTCGGCCAGCTTATCGAGGATGTAAAGCTGTCGGTTTTCGAAGCCTCAGGCGGCGGTAAATGCCCGGCAGTGCATCTTCTCGGCCATTCGGGAGGCGCCCTCCCCACCGAAGAAGAAATCTTCTCCAGGGCCAAAAAGATATTGGGAGCGTAACAGCGTGAAGAAACTATACGGCTATCCTGAAAGCCTTAAAAAAATTTCAACCAAATACTGCGGCGGCTGCGGCCACGGGGTAATACACCGGATTATTACCGAAATCATAGACGAACTGGGACAGCGGGAGCGGGCCATCATCACCAATCCCGTAGGCTGCGCCATCTGGGCGGATCTGTATTTTGAATTTGACTCTGTCCAGCCCGCCCACGGACGCACTCCCGCAGCCGCCACGGCGGTCAAGCGCGTGCTGCCGGACCACCTCGTTATATGCTATCAGGGCGACGGAGACATGGCCGCCATAGGAACCGCCGAAATGATACACGCCGCCAACCGGGGCGAAAGGTTCACCACGATATTCGTGAACAACGCTATCTACGGCATGACCGGAGGCCAGATGGCCCCCACAACCCTGGTGGGCCAGAAGGCCGTTACCGCCCCCTTTGGCAGGGACCCCGGAACAAGCGGCATGGGCTATCCCATCAAGGTTGCCGAACTTCTCGCCCAGCTTGAAGGAACCAGGTACATTGCCCGGGGCGCGGTAAACAACGCCGCCAATGTACGCAAAACAAGGCAGTATATAAAGAAGGCTTTCGAGGCCCAGATCGCCGGAACCGGTTCAACCATAGTGGAAATTCTTTCCCAGTGCCCCACCAACTGGGGCATGGAACCGGAGCAGTCGGTTGTCTGGCTTGAGGAACACATGATTCCCGTTTTCCCCCTGGGGGAAATCAAAAACACCCTGTAAAACCAGCGAGGAGCATAATGACAGAGAAATCTTTTTTCGCCGGTTTCGGCGGCCAGGGAATCATCTCCCTGGGACAAATATGGGTATACTGCGCCATGAAAGAAGGGAAAAACGTTACCTTCTTTCCGTTTTATGGCGCCGAAAAACGGGGCGGCATAGCCAGGGCCAGCGTCATCGTCTCTGACGAAGAAATCGCCAGCCCCCTGGTTACCACCCCCGACTCGGTTCTGGTGATGAACAGCGATTCACTTCCCCTTTGCGAAAGCATGCTCAAGAAAGGGGGCGCCATGGTTATCAACACCTCGCTGGTCAAGGAAAAGCCGGGCCGGGGCGACATAAACATCATTCCCCTGGAAGCCCAGGGCATAGCCGAACAAATCGGCAATCCAAAAATAGCCAACATGGTCGCCCTGGGCGCTGTAGCAAAAATCTCAGGCGCCCTGGCCCTGACCGACATAGAAGGGATTCTTAAAAATTTCTTCCCCGAGGACAAGCACAAGTTTATCCCCATGAACGTCGAAGCCATACGGGCAGGATATGAGGCGGTGTAGGTTCCGCCCGCTTGCGAATAAAAACGCGCTTATTAAGGAATTTTTTATGAAGAAAATGAAGCTGTTTCAAAACGGTAAGGTTGAAAGGGCGCTTCCGGCCCGGCCTTATGGGTACCTTGTTTCCGTCCTCCTTCTTGTTACCGCGTGTTCCGCGCCAAGACCTTCCGGCATGATGCGGGAGGCCAGCATGCCGGCGCCCCGTATGGTTGCAGACGCTCAGGAAGAAAGCGCCTTTACTACCGATGAATTTGACCATATTGAGGATAATCCTTTTCTGAGGGCGGCGGAGCAGCCCCTGTCAACTTTTTCCATTGATGTGGATACAGCGGGCTATTCCATAACACGGTATTTTATCAATAACAGACAACTGCCTCCAAAATCATCGGTACGCATAGAAGAACTGATCAATTATTTTGACTATGACTACCCGCCGCCTGAGGACGGCAGCCCTTTCGCGGTACACGCCGAGGCCGCGGAATGTCCCTGGAATAACGGCCACCTTTTGGCGCGGATAGGGATAAAGGGAAGGGAATTTCCTCCCGAACAGCGGCCCAGGGTAAACCTTGTCTTTTTGCTGGATGTTTCCGGTTCCATGGACGCGGAAAACAAACTGCCCCTGCTTAAATCGGCGGTGAAACTGCTGGTGGACAAACTCGACGGCAATGACAGGGTTGCCATCTGCGTGTACGCCGGAGCGGCGGGAACCATACTGCCCCCCACAAGCTGCGACAACAAGGTCCCCATTCTGGCGGCATTGAACAACCTTTCCGCAGGCGGATCAACAGCCGGAGGGGCGGGCATCGCTCTCGCATACCGCCTGGCCGAAGAAAACTTTGATCCCGGCAGCGTAAACCGGGTCATACTCTGCACCGACGGCGACTTCAACGTAGGTATCTCAAACCGGAGCGGCCTCACCGGCCTGATAAAAGAAAAAGCCCAAAGCGGCGTATACCTGACCGTTCTTGGATTCGGCATGGGAAATTACCGGGACGGAACCCTGAAACAACTTGCCTCCTCGGGCAACGGCAACTACGGGTACATTGACACCATGGAAGAAGCCCAAAAACTGTTGGGAGACCAACTGGGCGGAACCCTGGTTACCATTGCCCAGGATGTAAAAATTCAGGTTGAATTTAACCCAGCTACCGTTGGGGCCTACCGGCTTTTGGGATATGAAAACCGCGTCATGCGGGCCGAAGAATTTAACGACGATACTGTTGACGCGGGCGATATAGGCGCGGGTCATACCGTAACGGCCTTTTACGAGCTTATCCCTCCTGGAGACGAGGTAGAAAACCTGCCGCGGACTGATCCCCTTAAATACGCTGAGATGCCGGAGGCCCCTTCCCCGGCCTATGCCGATGAGTTTCTTACCGTCAAGGTGCGCCACAAACTGCCGGGCGAGACAGAAAGCCGGCTCTTGAGTTTTCCCCTTAAAACCGCTCCGGTATACACCGCGGCGGACGCTTCGCCTGACTTTACCTTTGCCGCGTCGGTTGCCGCCTTTGGCATGCTGCTTCGGGACAGCCCCTACAGGGGAGACGCCAATTTTGCCGCCGTCCTTGCCATGGCGGAACGTTCCCTGGGAGAGGACCGCTTTGGCTACCGGAAAAAATTTCTGGACCTGGTAAGGGCCGCCGGAGCATTGCGCCCTTCCGCCGGAGAGTAATGATGGGCCGCAAAACCATACTGCCGGGCCTGTTCCTGGCGGACCTGTTCCTGGTCCTTGCGGCCCTCCCCGGAACAGCCGAGCCTTCATCTTCCACGGAAATCGGCCTGCAGGTTTCTTCCCGGCCTGAGGCAAAAATTACCCTTACCCGGCAGTATGTTTTCCCCTTTCTCCAGGGAGAAAGCCCTCTCACCAGGGACAACAGCATAAACGCCAGGTTCGGCGGGGAACTTTCTCCCATATCGGTAAACGGCAGCGCCGAACTCACCTGGACACCCATCGCGTTTTTCCAACTGGCAGGGGGCGTAAGGGCCGGCTCCGGCTGGAACATAGAAATCTTCGGAAAGCAAGCCAGGGGCTACGGAATCAACCGGCCACGCTCCGATACAGACCCTGCCGAAGAAATCTCGGGCCCGCCCTTTGGCGGCCTTCTCTGGAGCGCCTTTGGCGGGGGAACACTGCAGTTTGATCTTGGGGCCCTTTTCCCCGGCGACTGGAACCATATCGTGTTCAGGGCCTATCAGGAACTGCGCTACAAGGGGAACAGCGCCGCCGGCAGCGGCGATTCGTGGTATTTTGAAAACGACGACGGCGAAAACCGCAACGGCTTTATCAGCTACGGCTCCTATGTGCTGGGCTATCAGATGCCCGTAAAACTCAATATGGTCGGCTTCATGGCGGAGCTGACCAGGCTGCTCTACGATACCCCCGGAAGAAAAACCTGGGGCGACGACCTTAACCAGTGGACCCTTTCCGGCCTGGCAAACTATTCCCTTACGGAAAAATTAAGCGCCGCCCTGGTAATCCAGTTCCGCACCAGGCGGAATTATCTTTCGGGCAATGAGGATACCTTTTACCAGCGCCGCATACTAAACGAAAGCGACCGGCAGCATATACAATTTTACCGGCTGGCGCTGCTTCTCAATTACCGGCTGCATTAGGCGCCCCCGTTAAAACGCCAGGCCTATGCTGAGGCCAAAAACAAAGCCTTTGCCGAAAATCCGGTCCGCATAGTTCCGGTATTCTGAAGGGATACTTTCCCTATAACTTTTCTGTGACGATGATCCGTCATAATTACCGCCGCTTTTTACCGTAAAGTCATATCCGCAGGAAGGTTCTACATATAGCCCGATGCGGTTGCTTACGGCGAAAATGAATTTATACCCCAGTTCGGCGCCGAGAAGTATGTCGTTGAATTCGGCCTTTACTTTGGGAGGAGGACCAAAAACTTTAGAAGTATTTTCCATGCTCGATGCAACATACCGTATCCTGAGACCGCCAAAAAGGCCTGCCAGATATGTATTAAAAAAATAGTAGCGCGCCGAGAGTCCCAGCATTAAAAGGTTCGTGTCCATTTCGGAAAAAGTTGTACTGTCCGTAAGCCGGGCCATATCCAGGTGCATGGTAGTAAAAGTTCCCTTAAACGCGAGATTGCGCAGCGGGGCGGCTTCAAACGAGGCGCCTATTCCCCAGCCGTCAAAGAAGAGCCCCACGGCGGGCAGGGGATTTACTGTTGCCGCAAAGCGGTATTGGGCCGACACGGGGAACGCGGTCAAAACAACAAGCATGGGCAGGACAAG
>JAIRXO010000192.1 GCA_031268255.1 Spirochaetaceae bacterium | reverse complement strand
ACAAGGAGGTCGCCTGTATAGTCCCTGAACAATTCGTTGACGCGGTCGGTGAGGATTTCGGGGAGCAGTTTGTTTTCTCTGGCCCACAGAACAAGGCCGCCGTCCGGGCCGAGGGCGATACGGCGGAGGGCTTCCCGCCCGGTTTCGTCAAGGCTTTTGACAAAGGCCGCTAAAGACGGGCTTTCTCCGGGCGGAGGCTGCGGAAGCCGGGGGAGCGGCGGAAGCGAAAGCGGCGATGCCGGACCGGGGGAGCGGCGCGGCGGCGGAAGGGGGCGCGTTGTTTCAGGCGGGGCGGTATGTGTAAGACTTTGTGTATGCTGTGTAAGGTTTTGTGTAGGATGTGGGGCGCTGTCCGGCCATGGAGACAGGGGGGCAAAAAACTCCTCGTCCTCATCCAGGGGGCGAAGGAGTTCACGCAGCGATTCTGATTCAAGTCTGAGCTGGTCAAGAAGATCGCTTTCAATATGGACGGTCTTGAGTCCCAGTTCGGGAGGCGGGGATGCGGCGCTTGAAAAGCCCAGGATGCGGTGTATGAGGAATTTCCAGAGTCCGTCAATGGGCGGTTCCCTGCCTCTGGCTATGCCCCGTTCCCTGCCGAGGCCGTATTCAATATACGAAAGGCTGCTCTCAAGAAAATCAATAAAAACATCATGGGCGCAAAAATCAATGCCTTCGTATTGATAGCTTGACTCGCCGAGGCCGGGGAGACCTTCAAAGGCTCTGCGCTCGCCGGAGCGGGAACGGGATGGATAAAAAAATTCAACGAGTCCCTTGCCGTACTGTTTCCGCAGAAAACGGTCTATGCCCCTGAATACTTTTTCCGAGGCGGCTCTGACTTCGAGTGAAGGGGGCGTCCTGGCGCTGTCTTTCCGTATCAGGGTAAGCGCGTCCTCAAGCGAAAGTGGATAGGCTCCGCCTGCCCGTTCCGCCTGAGGTTTTTCAATGTATTTTCTGTGTATGTACTCGTTTACCAGGATGGAAAGGCCGCTCTCCGGCGCGAAGGGAAGCAGCGCCGCGAGGGTTTCTCCCGCCCTGTTGTAGAGGACGCCGAAATCCATGAGCCATGAGGGAAAGAGGCGGTCAAGGGCGGGAAAGTCGGCCCGGTATCCGTGCCAGAGTTTTTGCATTTCCCTGAAACTGCCCAGGGGATTCCCGCTGTCCGCAAAGAGTATGAGTTCCCGCGCGTACAGGTTTATGTAGCCCGGTCCGGTTTCGGGAAATTTTCCCCGGCGGATTTCGCCGCGCCAAAACAGAAAATATTTTAGCTGCGCGGGGCTGAGTTTTTCAAAGCCGGGAACGGCGCCGGGCTCAGGGGCGGCAGGGGCGGGTACAAACGGAGCTTCTTTACCGTTCATGCCGAAGTACTTTTGTTCGTTCCGGTATTCAGGGGCTTTTAGTTTTTTGAATCTTGAAAGCACGGTAAAGCGTACTGAAAACGGGGGGTCCTCTTCTCCGGCATTGTCCCCGCGGTCCCCGCGGACACTGCCGTCCCCGCGGACACTGCCGTCCCTGCGGACACTGCTGTCCTCGCGGTCCCCGCCGTCCCCGCAGCCCCTGCTGTCTCCGCTACCCCTGCCGTCCCCGCGGCCTCCAAAGGGTCTGGGGGGAAGGAGTATGTTCCACGCCGGAGTTCCGCGCGTTTTTGGGAATGTCCAGCTCTGGTCCTTCCCCCGGAAAAGAAAACGGAGGCAGTGCCTGAGTCTGCCCCGTATGCCAAAGAGGGGGAGATTCTCCGGGCCGGGAATTTTCTCATCCAGGCCGAGGACAAGGGCGGCGCGAAGGGGGCCCAAGGCGTCACGGGCTTCAGGCGGGGGCCTGACCAGGAAGAGAATGTCGGCGGACGCTTTAAGTGTGTTGAGGTTGCCGGGGATGTCCTCGTAAAAGCAGATGCCTGTTCCCCTGAAGCGGGGAGCAAAAAGCGAGAGTCCCCCGTCAAGGCGGTTGACGGGTATGGTGGCCGGAAAGGCGCCGGAAGCGTAATGATCAGACGGCATGAGAACGAGGATTTTTATTTTTTCCGAACATATCGCGAGGTATCTGAGGTATGAAACAAGGAGGGGGGCCGCGGCGGTCCAGTCAATAAGCATGCCGCCCGGAAGCCCCCAGCGTCTCAGGAATTCAAAATGAAAGGTAAACACATCGGGGAGAGCCTCGCTTTCGGGACGGCGGCTCTGGTCAAGGTAAAGGCCCTGCCAGAAACCCGCGCTTTTTTCAGAACACGCTCCCAGAACATCGGCATTTTTTAGGACCACCTCTCCTATGGTCCGGCCATCAATGTAGCGGCCCAGGGCGCCTATGCCCAGTTCTTCCAGAATTCCGCTTTCGACGCTCTCCCCGCCGAGAGTGGCCCGGCCCCCGGAAAGCGAGAGGGATACGTCCCTGGCAGGATAGAACTTTTTTTTATACGCCAGGACCGGCGTGCCCCGGGGACTGCCAACGCCCCGCTCGTAATGGGGGACGCAGCGGAGTACAAACGAGATTTCTCCCTTTGGAATATTCCCCTTTGGAACAGTGTTTCCGGCCCTCATTCCCTACAGGGCGCCAAGCTCAAGCCTGTCACCCACCCCTATGCCCGCCCTGGAGAACCAGCCCTGGGGGACTTCCAGCGCATAGCGTACCTCTTCACGCGAATACACGTTCCGGGTGCTTTGCGCCTGCATGTGGGTGATTTCCGTGATGCGGCCGCTTTGGGCGATAAAGGCTATGGAAAGGGGGACGAAGGTGTTCTTCATCCAGAAGTTCATGGCCTGGTCCTGTTCAAAAATAAAAAGCATGCCCCTGCCGTCGGCAAGTTCCTCGCGGTACATGAGGCCCCGTTCCCGCTGGGCTTCGCTTACCGCAAGCTCGACGTTAAGGGTAACGGCAGCGCCGTCATGGCGCGTAATGACCATTTCGCGGCTTTCAAAATTGATCCGGGCGGCGGAGTTTCCCGCGAAACAGGCCGGGAGAAAAAACAGCGCAAAGAGCAGGGCCGGGAGGCACTTGCTCCCGCAAAACAGCAGTTTTGCGGGAACTTCAAGGGACCGTATTTTTTTTTCGGAACGATTTTCAGAACGAATCGAGGAATTCCTGGCGGCGGTACACTTCAGAGGATTCCCGGACTTCGGACTCATTGACCAGTTCATTGAACACCCCCAAGTCAATATATTTTACCGTCAGGGGGCGTTCGATGGATACCCTTGTCTGTCCTGAAGTCCACACGGCCTGTTTGGGGTCGAGGATTCCGGGTTCGCCGTATTTCCGCACAAAGGATGTAAACACCGAATAATGGTCAAGCATTTCCGGGTCCAGGGTAAAGGCCATGATAAACACCGCCCCGTCCTTGAGCTGGAAATAGGCCCGCCGTATAAAGGAAAAACCGGTGGTGTCAATGAGGGTCTCATTGCGGGTGGGGAGTAAAGACACATCCCGGTCGCCCCGGAAGTAAAAATAGTCGTCCCGCGAGAGGGCGTCTTTAAGCCCGTCAAGGTCCATGCCCAGAACAATACGCCTGAAACTCCGGGGAAGCCCGCTTTCGTCAAATTCCGCGCCCTCATCGCCTTCCTCACCCTCCGGGGTTTCGGGAAGGGAGCTTTCGGCAGACCGGGGCGGTTCCGGGCTTCCGCCGTCCGGTACTTCCGCCGTCTCCTGGGCAAAGGCAAAAAACGCGGAAAAAAGCGTCAGAAAAGCCGCTGCAAGCGCGAGGGACTTATTCATGCTTCCAGTATCGGCTAAAAAGGACGTAAAAAAAAGCGTAAATCAGCCTTGTTTACTACAGCGCCGGGCGGCCTGAGCCATGCCGGGACTTTTCAATCTTTTGCATCTTTCTAAAATACTCGGTCTGCTTAACCACTTCGGAAATATCGGAAACATTGATTTTTTCCTGAATCACCCGTATCTTCTGGTTTTCAAGCAGTTTGCGGAGTACCAGGGCTCCGTCGCTCTGGGTCAGCCCGACCATATTGAGCAGCTCTTTGGGTCCAAAATCAAAGGTATAGCCCGCGCTTGAAAGGGGCACGCGGTCTTTTTCAAGCTGAATCAACAGGGCGTCATACATACGGCCCAGGGGATCGGTGATGAGGGTATTGGCAAGCTGTTTGTAGATGAACCAGATGCGTTCCGACAAAAGGGTGGTAAGGCGGGCGATGATCTGGGGCTGGGTAGAAATCATGCGGGCAAAATTCACCCGGTTTACCGCCAGGACGACACAATCCTCGTAGGCCACCGCGCTCGCCGCCCTGGGTTTGGACTCAAGGAGGGACATTTCGCCGAAAATGTCCCCTGTCTTGAGTACGGCAAGAAGTACTTCGTTGTTGTCCACTATTTTGGTTATTTTCACCGAACCTTTCTGAATTATATAAAGCTCATCCCCAGGCTCGCCTTCGGCAAAAATCATGGCGTTTGCCGGATAACTCCGGTTAAATTCCTCGGGTTTATAGTCAAATTTCGTTATCCTGGCGTAGGGGCCAATTTTTGCCATGCGCTCCCGGACAAGCTGCATGTTCTCCCCCCTGGGGCAGTACTTTATGTATTGATGGTACGCGTAATACGCCTGGTTGTACTGACTCTGCTTGGCATAGTATTCGCCAACCTTGAAAAGGTGGGTCGCGTCGCTGTCGCCGGTATTTTTCAGCGTCAGCCTCGTAAGGGCGTCGTCCAGATAGCGCATGCGCTTGGAAAACTGGAGTATAATCTTCATCGCCACAGGGGTATTGTTCTGGATAAGCTGGCCATATTGGTCCTTGGCCACCGAAATCAGGGTAACATCCGTCAGAGCCCGGGCGGTCTCGATATGGCTGTGCGCCGACATGGTAGCCACAACGCCGAAGAAATCCCCCGGCCCCAGTATATTGCCCCCCTCTTCTTCAACAACCTCGACATCCTTGGAAATCAATACCTTTCCCTGTCGTATGATGAAAAAATGGTCGGCGTTCTGTTTTCCCTCAACGATGATATATGAGTCTTTCTTAAAATTAACAAACGCGAGCTGAAGCTGACCTGCCATTCCATCCCCACAAGAACTCTTACAAAGTATAGAAAGCCTTTCCGCTTCTTGTCAAGCAAGCAAAACCTGTGCTGAAACCGGATGTTTCCACCGCTCAGGCTGTCTTTGCGGACAGGAGCCTAAAAGCCCACAAAGAGGATTTCGCACTCCAGTTTGATGCCCAGGGCGGCGAATGTTCTCTCCCGGACCTCATCGGTGAGGGCCTTGATGTCCGCCGCGGTGGCGCCGCCTGTATTGATGAGGAGGTTTCCGTGCCAGGGGGCTATGGAGGCCCCGCCCCGGCTAAGGCCCCTGAGACCCAGTTCGTCGATGATTTTGCCGGTGGGCTTGCCAAAGGCCCGGTTGTTTTTGAAGGCCGAACCCGCCGAAGGATAGCGGTAGTGGCCCTTGGCCTCCCGGTCACCGCGGTGTTCGGCCATACGGGCCTGTAGTTCAAAAACCGGACGGCTTTCAAGGGCGAAAACAGCGGAAAGGATCAACACATCCCTGGTCTGAAAAGGGCTTTTTTTATAGCCGAAATCAGCGGCCTTGGCGGGGAGGCGCTCCGGGATTCCTTCCTCATTGAGTATCTCCGTTTCCACGAGAACCCCGGAAACAGAGCTCTCATAGCAGCGGGCGTTCATCCATACAGAGCCGCCTACGGACCCGGGCATGCCGGCCAGGAATTCAAGGCCGCCGAGTCCGAGCGAAGCGGCCTCGCGGGCAGCCTGGTCAACCGGGGTCCCCGAAAGGAAGGCCAAACGCCCTTTTTCCATCTGCCCTGTCATTCCGGCCCACTTGCCCGTATCCAGAACTATGCCCTCTATGCCCCTGTCGGCTGCCACGATATTGGCCCCGCCGCCCAGGATAAAAACGGGGATACCCAGGGTCTTTGCCCGGCGAAGCAGGGAAGGCACAAAAGAAAGGAAACAGGCTGTATCAGGTTGTATCCAGAGTTCCGCGGGGCCTCCCACCTTAAAGGTAGTGTGCATCGCCATTGGTTCGTCAAAGCGGTAAGTCCCGCTAAAAACAAGGTCCCCGAACAGGTCCTCAGGCGATGTTCTTCCTGCCATGATGTCAAGGTACTCCATAGACGGCTCTTGGGCAATGCGGCATATTTCATTTTTTGGTAAAAGGGTGTTATAGTAAAAGAATGATAGGAGGATCGCATGGCCGGCTCACAAATGTTTACAACGGACCTCAATGATCCGCCCACCTTTGAGAAGGTCTGGGCGGCCCTGATGGAAACACGCGCGGCCCTGATGGAAACGCGCACACAAATAGAGAAAAACGCGGAACAGATGAAAGAGACCGACAAAAGGGTTGGGGAACTGACCAACCGCTTTGGCGACATGGTCGAACACATGGTTGTTCCCAATCTTCTGTCCAAATTCAAATCCCTTGGGTTCACCTTTGAAGTCGCGACGCGGGACTATAAAATCACCGATGAAAAGAACGGTATTTTCGCCGAGGTTGATGTTTTTTTGCAGAACGGCGATAAGGTTATGATAGTCGAAATTAAAACCACCCCCACCACGGATGATGTAGACGCGCATATAGAGCGCATGGGAAAGATGCGCGAATACGCCGATCTGCATCATGACAAGAGAAAGTACCTTGGCGCCATCGCGGGAGTGGTTACCAGCGATTCGGTAAAAAACTATGCCCTGAAACACGGCTTTTTTGTTATTGTTCCTTCCGGCGATACCTTTGCCATTATCCGGCCCGAGGGGAATTATCATATACGGGAATGGTAAAGCCGCCTCATGCCGCGTGATTCCCCACGGTTGATTTTTTCATAAATTTCCCTTACTGTAGTCAGAGTCCGCTCAAACCGGTTCGCGGCGTGTCCGTCCCCGGTTTTCAAAGCGGTTTTGCCATTTTTGGACTTGTGAAGGCGGTTTGCGCATGGCTCTTACTCTTTTTAATACTCTTGGGCGCAGACTTGAGCCCTTCCAGCCCTTTAACCCGGACAAAGTCGGTTTCTATGGCTGCGGCCCCACGGTATACAACTACGCCCATATAGGAAATCTCAGGGCCTATGTTACCCACGATCTCCTGGTAAAAACCCTCAAATACCTTGGTTACGGCGTAAACCATGTGATGAACGTTACCGACGTGGGTCATCTTTCGGGCGATGACGACTCCGGGGACGACAAAATGGTAAAAAGCGCCGCCGAGCGGGGCAAGAGCGTCCTCGAAATCGCCGAATTCTACACCAGGGCGTTTTTTGACGACCTTGACCGCATGAACATAGCGAGGCCCCAGGTGGTCTCCAAGGCCACAGAGCATATTTTCGACATGATAGAACTCATAAAGCGTATCGAAAAGGCCGGTTTTACCTATGAGGCCGGGGGCAATCTGTACTTCGATATTTCCCGCTTTCCCCATTACGGGGAACTTGCCCTGCTCCGGCTTGACGAACTCAGGGCGGGGGCCCGTACCGGCGTGGACGAAAACAAGCGCAATCCCCAGGATTTTGTGCTGTGGTTCACCAAAAGCAAGTTTGAAAATCAGGCCCTCTCCTGGGACAGTCCCTGGGGCAGGGGCTATCCGGGCTGGCATATTGAATGTTCCGCCATGAGCATCAAATACCTGGGCGAACAGTTTGACATTCACGCCGGGGGCATAGACCATGTGCCTATTCACCATACAAACGAAATAGCCCAGAGCGAGGCCGCCACGGGCAAGCATCCCTGGGTACGGTACTGGGTTCATAATGAATTTTTGGTCATGGACAAGGGCAAAATGTCCAAATCATCGGGGAGCTTCCTCACCCTCCAGAGCCTCATTGACGAAGGCTACGGGGCGCTGGATTACCGCTACTTCCTCCTGGGCGGCCATTACCGCAGCCAGCTCCAGTTCTCCTTTGAGGCTCTGGACGGCGCCCGCAACGCCCGGCGTTCCCTTCTTGACCGCGTCAAGGCCCTCTCCGACCAGGCCGAAGCCATTCCCGGCGCTTTTCCGGCTGGGGCGGAGGACAAGAGCGGAGGGGAGGCGCAAAAAACTCTGGACAATTTCAGGGCCGCCCTGGAGGACGACCTTTCTTCGCCCAGGGCGCTGGCCGAACTCTGGTCCCTGGTGCGGAATCCCCGGATCAGGGCCGGGGACGCCCTTGCCGCCGCTTTTACCATGGACAGCGTATTCAGCCTGGACTTGAGGAAAACGGCCCTGGAACGCAAAGAGGGTAGCGGGGAAAGCGAAGAAAGCGTCAGGGAGATAGAACGTCTTGTCGCCGAAAGGGCGGCGGCCAAAAAGGTCAAAGATTTTTCCACGGCGGACCGTATCAGGGACGAACTAAAAGAAAAAGGCATCGCGCTGGAGGACGGCCCCGGAGGAACTGTATGGAAACGGCTATAGCGCGTCCTCCCTGTACCGCCGGTGCGCCGGGGCTTCCCGCTGTAACATTTGAGGGATAATTTTGTTTTTAGAACAGGATAAAACGATACATATAGGAGAATTTAACCGTCTTTACGAGACGGTTTTCCCTATTTTGTTCCGCGTGGCGTACCGCATATCGGGCAGCGAAGAAGCCGCGGAGGATTTGTGCCAGGAGGCGTTTTTCAGAATTCATGAGAAAAACATGGACTTCCCCAGCCCTGATGACGCAAAATACTGGCTTATCAGGGTTGTCAAAAACGCCTCCCTCAATTACGCCAAGCGGAAGGAACGGGAGCGCCGGGCTTATCAGAAAGCCTTCAGGGAAGATACCCGCAAGGCCGAAACCGGCGAAGGGGACTATATCAGGGAAGAAACCCGGCTTGAAATGCAGGAAGCTCTGGAAAAGCTCCCGGAAAACCTCAAAACAGTTCTGGTGTTGAAAGAATACGCCGGATTGAATTATAAAGAAATCGGACGTACCCTTGGTATAAGCGAAGGGAATGTCAAAGTCCGGGTCTTTAGGGCCCGGGAGCGGTTAGCTGGCCTAATCGCCAAGGATGGTGGCTATGTGTCCTGATCATGAAGTTCTTTCCGTGTACCTTGATGGCGAGCTTCCCTCTCCCTGGAAAGAAAAAATGGAACAGCATCTCGCGGAATGTGCGGAATGCAGGGACCGTCTCGGTACCTACAGGGAAGTATCCCGTATCCTCAACGGTGTTTCGGACGGGCAGGACAGCGCGTTTGAAAACAGGCTTGCTTCTGCCCGGACGCGGGTACAGGCGCGGCTGCGGGAAAAGCTCGAAAAAAGCATATATGCCGGAGTCCCGGAAACCCGGCCATCCCCCGTGGAGACCCATCCTTCGCTGTGGAGGCGCCGCCTTTCCATACCCTTCCCCGCCGCCGCCGCGGTCCTGCTCCTCATACTCGCCGCCGCCTTTTTCGCCTCACGCCCCCTTTTCACCCCGCCCCGGCAGGACCAGATGGCCGGTATAGAGTCGGATATACAGGATATCATTCCCGTATCGGATATGTCCCGCGCGCTTCAATATTTGGGAAGCCAGAATACTGACGGCGACATTGTCATCATACGTCTCCCCGAAAGCAGGAATTTTGCCAGTTCGGGAGAACCGACCCTTATCAGGGCCGTAGATTATTCCCGGAGAAACCAGTCCCGATGATGCCCGGCCCGCCTGTCCGCCTTAAATTTCTCGCGTCCCTGGGAGCCTTCCTTTTTACGGCGTTACTCGGCAGGGGGCAGCTTTGCGCCCAGGACCAGCGCCTTGAGGAACTGTTTCCCGGGCTTACCAGGCGGACCATTGTGTTTACCATCAGTCCGGGCATAGAGGAGCAAAGCCAGGAGGTCGTCTGGAACGAGCCAATCTCCCGTGTTACCCTGCCGGGGAGACCTGTTTCAATAAAAATAGTGGGCCAAAACATCGTTGTGGAAGTCCTCTTTACCCCCTATGTGAGCAGACGGGGCGAAAAACTTTTAACAGCCCAGAGCCAGGTATGGATCGAAGTTCCCGGCGAAGGGGTCCGCTACCAGACAACCATGCGGACCATGCCCTTTGAGTTCAGCGAAAAAATACTGTTCTTCCCCCTGGGTTCGGAACGGAACGGCCAGAATGCCCGCATAGTCATCCAGCTTGAATTAAACCGCCCTACGGAAAGCGGCGTTCCCCCTGATATTCAGGACGAAACCGGCGAATGAGCATCAGGGCCGCTTTATACCCAGCATTTTTTATCCTTGCCGGATTTTTTGCGCTGTTCCTTTCAGGCTGTGAAAAGAAAGACCCCCGTATCCTTTCCCTTGATCCCCGCATCGGCACTATGGGCGAAATACTCACCATACACGGAGAAAATTTCGGCGATGAGCGGAACGAATCCTTTGTGTCCATAGGCGGCGTTCCTCCTACCGCTTCTTCATATATTGAATGGAGCGGCAGGCGCATTGTCCTCAGGGTTCCCGAGTTCGGCGAAACGGGCCTTGTGTATGTTCACACGGGAAACAAAAAAAGCAACGCGGCCCTGTTTTCCAACCGGGCCAATATGCCCCTGCCGGCAAACAGCGCCGAAACAGGAATCTCCCCCCGGATAAGTTCCCTGGAACCCGCCTCAGGCGCTGTAGGCACCCTGGTTACGATTACCGGGCAGAATTTCGGATCTTCCCGGGAAGGAGGCATGGTAACTTTTACCTGGGATGCCGAACTCGCGCCGGCGTCCCAGGCGGATACTTCGCGGCCCGTATGGGTTGCTGTTTCGGACAGCGATTTCGGCTATGAGTCATGGAGCGACCGGGAAATAAAGGTGCGGGTTCCCGATGGCGCGGTAAGCGGCCTTGTGGAGGTAAGAACGCTCCGGGGAAGCAGCCAGGGGGCGTACTTCGATATCAACGGCAGGCCGGGGACAAAACTGTTTAAGGACAAGAGGAGTTACGCCCTTTCGTATTCGGTGGATATACGGGTCAGGGACGCGTCCAATCCAAACAGCCTCTATATCTGGATGCCCGTTCCCCCGGTATCGTCCTCCCAGAGGGAGGCCCAGCTCCTCTCCCGAAGCGCGGAACCGTTTATCGAACGGTATCAGGGTTCGGCCCTGTACCGGCTCAATAACCTTAGAAGCGGCGAGAACCAGCGCATCACCGTTTCCTACCTTGTTGACGTATACGGCGTGGAAACCGAACTGCGCCCCCAGCTCATACGCCAGACATCAGGGTCAGTACTCCAGGCGGCCTATACCATACCGACCCTGCTCCTGCCGGTTAATGACCAGAGGGTCAGGGACCTGTGCGCCAAAATCACCGGACGCGAACAGAACGCCTATCTCAAGGCTGAACGTATTTACCAGTGGCTCATCAGTGAAGGGGGCATACAGGAGGGCCCCCTTACAGGCGGCGTCATTGAGGCCCTGGAAAGAAACAGAGCCGATCCCTACGCGGCGTCTCTCCTCTTCTGTTCTCTGGCGCGGGCCGCGGGCATACCGGCGCTCCCGGTCTCAGGGGTGCTGGTGGACCGGTCACGGGGGCTCCGCCGCCATTACTGGGCCGAATTCTGGATAGAAGGTTTCGGCTGGATTCCCTGCGACCCCGCCCTCGGTTCGGGCGCCCTTGCTTCGGTTGCCGCGCCAAGACCCAACGGGGCGGCCTATTATTTCGGCAGCCTTGACAGCCAGCGCATAAGTTTTTCCCGGGGCGAGGCCCTGCTCTCCCAGATGGACAGCAGGGGACGCGTCGCGGTACGGGAACGGGATTACGCCCTCCAGACTGTCTGGGAAGAAGCGGCAGGGGGGCTTGAGTCCTATTCATCCCTGTGGAGTGATATTATACTGACCGGTGTTTACTGACGGAGGAATCATGGTTACGGTTATTTCCCTTGGCGGTTCCATAGTCGCCCCTGACAAGGTTGACGAGGCCTTCCTTAAAGATTTTCTCGCCCTTACGGAGACCCTGCTTAAAGACGACGAAAAGCGGCGTTTCATCTTTGTGGTAGGCGGCGGAGGCCCGGCCAGAACCTGGCAGAACGCGTACCGCAATATTTCAGGCGGCGGCAGCAACGAAGAGGCCGACTGGATAGGCGTTATGGCCACAAGGCTCAACGCCCGGCTCCTCAAGGCCCTCCTGGGGGAGTACTGCACCCAGGATGTAGTCATAGACCCCACCCAGGTAGGCCCCTTTGTGGGACGGGTGCTGGTTGCCGCGGGCTGGAAACCCGGCTTCTCCTCGGATTATGACGCCGTACTTCTTGCCGAACGCTTTCAGGCCGACAGGGTTATAAATCTTTCCAATATTGAACAGGTATACACCGATGACCCCAGGAAGAACCCGGAAGCCAAACCCATAGACCGCATATCCTGGGCGGATTTTATCCGCATCACCGGCGACGAATGGGTTCCGGGAAAAAACGTCCCCTTTGATCCTGTGGCCTCAAAGCACGCCGCCAAAATCGGCATTACGGTAATCTGCGCCGCGGGCCGTAACCTCGAAAACCTCAAGAAACTGCTCTCAGGCGCCGCTTTCACCGGGACCACCATAAGTTAAGTAAGCAAAGAAGGAGGAGAAATGGAATTTTCGGCTTTACAAAAAGCGCGTTATGCCTATAAACCCAAACTGCCCGCCAGTCTGTCCCAGCCCCTGGACCGCATAGCCCTGGAAGCAGGGGCGCCTACGGAGGCCATTGCCGACCAGGATGAACTGAGGTCTATTTTCAAGCATAGTTACGGCAAACCGGTGGTTAAATTCGTTTCCGGCAGGAACGAAAGGATCACAAGGCCCCTTAAAGCCGGGGTCATACTTTCGGGAGGGCAGGCCCCCGGCGGGCATAATGTCATCGCCGGCCTCTACGACGGTCTCAGGAAGGGCAACAAGGATTCGGTGCTTTACGGCTTCCAGGGCGGTCCCGCGGGTCTCATAGAAAACCGCGCGGTGCGTATCGACGATGAACTCATGGACCGCTACCGGAACACCGGAGGCTTTGACATCATAGGATCGGGCAGAACCAAGATAGAAACGCCCGAACAGTTTGCCGCCTCGCTGGAGACGGTAAAAAAACTCGCCCTTGACGCGGTGGTCATCATAGGCGGCGACGATTCCAATACAAACGCGGCGCTTCTGGCGGAATACTTTCTTGACAGGGGTTCTCAGGCCCAGGTCATAGGCTGCCCCAAAACCATAGACGGCGACCTTAAAAACGAGTACATTGAGGCGTCTTTCGGCTTTGACACCGCGGTAAAAACCTACAGCGAACTTATCGGTAATATCGAAAGGGACGCAAACAGCGCCAAAAAATACTGGCACTTCATAAAACTCATGGGCCGTTCGGCGAGTCATATCGCCCTGGAATGTGCCCTCCAGACCCAGCCCAGCGTCTGCTTTATTTCTGAAGAAGTGGAGGCGAAAAAAATGTCCCTCAGCCAGGTGGTAGAAACCATCTGCGCTTCGGTGGTCAAACGGGCCGGCAAGGGGCTTAACTTCGGCGTGGTGCTTGTTCCCGAGGGGCTCATCGAGTTTATCCCGGAGATGAAGGGTCTCATCGGGGAACTCAACAATATACTGGCGTCTAACGCCGAAGAATTCGGCGAAATCAAATCCTTTATCGAACAAATGTACTGGCTGAGTTTCAAACTGAGCAAGGAATCGGACGCGTTTTTCAAAAGCCTCCCTCCCGAAATCGCCAAGCAGCTTCTTATGGACAGGGACCCCCACGGCAATGTCCAGGTATCCCGCATTGAGACCGAAAAACTCCTCATGGGTATGTGCGAGCAGCAGCTGCGGGAACTGGCAAAACAGGGAAAGTATCAGGGCAAGTTTGGCGCCCAGTGCCATTTCTTCGGGTACGAGGGACGCTGCGCCTTCCCTTCAAACTTCGATGCCGATTACTGTTATTCCCTGGGCTTCGGCGCCTTCGTGCTTATCGCGTCAGGGCTTTCAGGTTATATTTCAAACATAAAGAATCTCGTGGCCCCGGCGGACGAATGGATAGCCGGCGGCGTTCCCCTGACCATGATGATGAACATGGAACAGCGCCACGGTTCGAAAAAGCCGGTCATCAAAAAGGCCCTGGTGGAACTTGACGGAAAACCCTTCAGAGCCTTCGCATCCCAGAGAGAAACCTGGGCGGCGGAAACAAGTTTTGTTTTCCCCGGAGCCATACAGTATTACGGGCCTCCTGAAGTCTGTGACCAGCCGACTATTACCCTGAAACTGGAACATCAACCATAGGAGAAATTATGAATTTACGAAAAACACTGCCGCCCATTATGGCGGCCCTGGCCCTTTTCGCCGAAGATTCGGTTTTTGCGCAAAACGCCCCTGAAGAGGGTCTGCCGTTGAGAAAAATCAGCCTCTTTTCCTCAGGGGTCGGCTATTTTGAACATTCAGGCGACATTCAGGATAACGGAGAAATTGTTCTTCCTTTCAACCTTGGATCGGTAAACGACGCCCTTAAATCCCTGGTGATACAGGACAGCGGATCAGGCGACAAGGTGCCTTCGATACTCTATCCTTCGGAAACCACCCTGGAGCGCACCCTGAAAAGCCTCAGCATAGACCTCTCGGGAAATCCCGGCGCGGCCCAGATACTGGCCAGCCTCAAGGGGGCGGAACTGGAACTTAAAGTGCCCGCCGTCATACGGGGCCGCGTGCTGGGCATTGAATACCGGCCCGTAACCCAAAACACCCGGAATGCGGGAGAGAACATACAGGAGCCCTGGCTTTCCGTTCTTACCCCCCAGGGCATACAGATGCTGGCCTTGCGGGAAATCAGCTCATTCTCGTTTACCGACCCGGCGATTCAGGCCGACCTGGTGCGGGCACTCGACCTCATCATGAATTCCAGAGGCAGCAATACCCGGAACCTCACGGCCCTGCTTCCCGGATCGGGCCGGCGCGGGGTGAACATCAGCTACATCATCCCCTCGCCGGTGTGGAAGGTTTCCTACCGCCTGGATTTGGCCCAGAGCCAGCCTGTATTCCAGGGCTGGGCCATCGTTGACAACGACAGCGACGCCGACTGGAACAATGTGGAGCTGTCCCTGGTTACTGGCCGCCCGGTTTCGTTTATACAGAACCTTTACGCGCCCTATTATCTTTCCCGGCCCGTCCTCCCCCTCTCCATAGCCGGTATAGCCCAGGCAAGAAGCTACGACTCAGGCTATGAGAGCGACGAATCACTCGACTATGCCGAAAGGGCCGCCCCCGCCATGGCCTTGGAGGAAAGCGCAAGCCCGCGCTTCCGTGCCGCCGCCCCCGCCCTCGCCGCCTCCGCCGCACGGCCAAACGCTCCGGTAAACGCCGCCCTGGGCCAGGCAGCCGGGGACCAGTTTTCCTTTACCCTCAAGATGCCGGTAAGCCTTCCCCGGCAGCAAAGCGCCATGCTTCCCCTGATAGGCGGAACCATCAGGGCCGAAAAAGTCCTGGTGCTTTCAGGCGCCCAGGCTATGAGAGGGGGCCAGATTCATCCTGCCATAAGCGCCGAACTTACCAATACCACAGGCATGAAACTCCCCGCAGGGCCCATCACGGTTTTTGACGGCGGAACCTACGGCGGCGACAGCCTTATAGAATTCTTTCCCGAGAATGAAAAGCGGCTCATTTCCTACGGCGATGACCTTTCGGTTATTGCCTGGGCATCCCTCGCCGAGACCAGGGCGGTAAGCGCCGTTACCGTAGCGGATGGCATCATGACTATCACCCGCAGGATAAGCTATATATGGAACTACCAGGTTAGAAACGTCTCCCGGGACGCCAGGACACTGATCATAGAACACCCCGTTACCGGCGGAACAACACTCAGGGCAGGACAGAATTTTTCTGAAAGAACAGATTCCCTGTACCGCTTCAGGATGCCCCTTCCGGCAAACGGGGAACTTGCGTATACCGTAACCGAAGAAACCCCCGCGGCGGAACGCATTGTGCTTTCCCGCTTCTCCATCGACAATTATCTAAGCTATACCAGTAACCAGGAAATCCCCCGGAGCGTGCGCGACGCCTTCCTGAGGGCTGTGGAACTCAAACGAGCCGTCGAAAACGCACAGACAACCCTGACCAGTCTCGAAGAAAGACGGACAAGGCTTACCGGAGAGCAGGACCGCGTCAGGCGCAACCTCGAAGCCGTAGGAACCCAGACCCAGCAGGGCATGGACTACCTGCGCCGCATGACCGAAATGGACAGGGAACTTGACAGCCTCTCTTCCCGGATAGAGACAGCGCAGACAGACCTCAGAAACAGGCAGAACGCCTACGACCAGTATATAGCCTCCCTGTCGCTGGGGAGTAATTAGGGAGTAATGATGATTGAATATACACCCCGGGGCACCTGTTCCTCTAAAATCAACTTCGATATCAGAGACGGAAAAGTCTATGCCGTTTCCTTTAAGGACGGATGCGACGGAAACCTCAAGGCCCTCTCCGCCCTGGTAGAGGGCATGGACGCCCCGGAACTTGTCAAAAAACTTAAAGGGATAAACTGCGGCGGCAAAGGCACATCCTGCGCCGACCAGCTTGCCCGGGCAGTAGAAGCGTCTACAAGACCGGCTGTACTGTAGGGGGCGCACAGCGCGGCCTCCATTGGTATGCCGTTGCGCCTCGAAAGGCCGCCGCGCCGGAGCCCCGCACCGTGTCTCCGCCCCCCTAGCCCGCCACCTGATCCTTGCCGTTCCGCTTGCCCCGGTACAGATTCTCGTCACAGCGGGCTATACTTTCTTCGATATGATCGGTATCAAGAGGAGCGATGCCTATAGTTACCCGGAAGTTCAGACGCGGGCCGCCGGTCTCTACAGTATGGGCGGCTATCTTCTGCCTGAGCTTATCAAGTATGCTCCTGGCCAGAGCAAGAGTTACGCTGTTAAGGATAACGAGGAATTCCTCACCGCCCCAGCGAATCACCGTATCGGTTTTTCTGAATTCCGAAAGCATAAGGTAGGCAAGATCAACCAGCACCTTGTCGCCCGCAGCGTGCCCGTAAGTGTCATTTATCTGCTTGAAATCGTCAATATCCAGCAGAGCCGCCACATTGGTCCCCCGGTTTGCCGTTTTCGAGAGAAGACTAAAATACTGTTCGGCATAATGACGGTTATACAGGCCGGTAAGCGAATCAGTATACGCATGAGTCTGGAGAGTCTCCATACGCATCTGCCGCGAAACTTCAATTATCTTTTGTATAACATTCCCTATAACCAGTTCCACGGTAATACCCACAAACCCAACGGCAATATTAAAGCAGGTCAGCGAAAAATCAAAGGGATTCACCATTCCGGGTCCGGGATAATATGACACAAGAACAATAATCAGCGGCACGACAAGACAAATCAGCACCCCCAAAGCCACGCGGATGGCCGCCGCCGCATAGGGAATCACAATCTGCATGACCACTATTATGACAAGGTAGAAGAAATCGTAATTCAAAAAACCAAACCAGTAGACAGAGAAACAGGTATAGAGAGTAACCTCGATACTGAGCAGCACCCCTATAAAAGCGTATCGCTTTTTTCTCAGATGGAAAAAGCACACACAATAGACAGCAAGACTTATACCGTTAAACACCCGTAACGGAAAGAAACCTATCAGCAGGGAGAAAATCAGGAGCCCGCAGTGCACCAGAAAAGCGAAAACAAGAGCCACCCCAAGGAGGAGATAGATGGATATATCGGATTCAAAATCAATCTGGTCACTGGTATCGGAAAACAGGAACAGGGGACTCAGAAACCTTTTTATACTTGCAAACATTCATTATTCCTAAGCTACTTCTATTATACAATAACCACGCAAAATCTCAATAGACCTGCCCAATAGACCCGCCACAACCGCCGCTGGAAATCTTTTGTTTTATCGGCTATGGTGGACAAGAGGTAGGCCATGGCATATAAATGGGACAGCAGCCTGGAAACAGGCCATGAAATGATTGACAAACAGCACAAACAACTCGTCGCCGCGCTGAATAACCTTCTCGAAGCCTGCCGGAACGGCACAGGCAAGGAAGAACTCGCAAAAACCCTGGATTTTATGACCGGCTATACGATAAAACACTTTGCCGACGAAGAAAAACTCCAGAAACAGTACCAGTACCCCGATTACCTGATTCACAAACAGTACCACGACGATTTCAAGATAGTCGTCGGGGACCTGGCCAACCAACTGCTGGAAGAAGGCCCCACCGACGAACTGGTAAGCCTGGTAAACACCAGTATAGGCGAATGGCTCCTCAACCACATAAAAGGCGACGATTTCAGAATGGCCGCCTATGTAAAAGCCAAAACCCGTTAGCCCAAATTCGCCCTTCCATGCGCATCTGTTTATAGGTACATCTATTTATGGGCGCATCGGTCCCGTCGGGCCCGTGCTGTAAGGAAATAGTTTACAACATCTCCATACGGAGATGGGCGCATCCTGGGTGCCCCAGGACCGGGCTTTCCGGGGCTCCGCTTCGCTCCGGCCTCCTCGGCCTGCCCC
>JAIRXO010000180.1 GCA_031268255.1 Spirochaetaceae bacterium | reverse complement strand
GGCTCTTTGTACTGACAAAAAGCCGCAAAAAAACCCATTTCCAAGCCCCTTTTGGGGATATTATATCTTACGAAAAAGGAATTTTCGTATATACTTGCTGTATGACCGGCGAAACACCGCTGCTTTCTGGAATTCACGAGCCCAAAGATCTCAGGCGCTTAAGTTACGCCGGCCTCAAGGCGCTGGCCGCGGAAATACGGTCCCTCATTGTAGCCACGGTGAGCCGTAACGGGGGGCATCTCGCTTCCAATCTCGGCGCGGTGGAACTTACCATAGCCCTGCACCGGGTTTTTGATTCGCCGCTTGATAAAATAGTTTTTGATGTGGGGCACCAGTGTTATACCCACAAAATACTTACCGGAAGGGCTTCTTCCTTTGAGACCCTGCGCCGTTCCGGGGGGATTTCGGGTTTTCCCAAAAAGGATGAAAGCCCCCACGACGCCTTTGAGACCGGCCACGCGTCCACTTCCATTTCGGCGGCACTGGGGCTTCTTGCCGGGGAGACCCTCCTGGGCGGAACCGGAAGGGTGGCGGCGGTCATTGGCGACGGCGCCCTTACCGGCGGCCTTGCCTATGAGGCCCTCTCCCATGCCGGGCAGCTTGACCTTCCCCTGGTGGTAATCCTCAACGACAACAACATGTCCATAAGCCCCAACGTGGGGGGGCTTTCAAAATATTTAAGCCGCCTCAGCATGAAGTCGCGCTACCAGCGCATAAGGCGGGGCATAGACCGCCTGGTCAAACGTATTCCCTTTTTCGGGTCCCGTATCTACGATGTCATGCTGAGGATGAAGCGGGGCGTCAAGGCCCTTTTTTATACTGATAATTTTTTTGTCGATCTGGGTTTTGAGTATGTCGGTCCCATAGAGGGCCACAATCTGCCGGTTCTGGAAGAAGTGCTCAGGGATGCCAAAAAACTGGGCAGGCCCGTGGTGGTCCATGTGATTACCCGCAAGGGCAAGGGCTATGCCTTTGCCGAAAATGATCCGGGAAACTACCACGGCGTTCAGTCCTTTTCCGTTGAGGACGGCCTTTTGGAGCCGGGTAATACGCCTTCTTTTACCAATGTTTTTTCCGACGCCCTTATCGCCCTGGCCAGAAAGGACAGCCGTATTGTGGCGGTTACCGCGGCCATGGAAAAGGGCACCGGCCTCGGTCCTTTCAGGGCCGAATTCCCCGGACGCTTTTTTGACGTAGGTATAGCGGAGGAGCACGCCGTTACATTTTCCGCGGGCCTGGCCGCAAGGGGGCTCAGGCCGGTTACGGCCCTGTATTCAACCTTTATGCAGAGGGCGGTGGACCAGGTGATCCACGACACGGCCCTGCAGAATAACCCGGTCATTTTCGCCGTTGACCGTTCGGGCCTGGTAAGCGATGACGGCGAAACCCATCAGGGGCTCTTTGACATGGCCCTTTTCCGGCAGCTTCCCAACATGACCATACTGGCCCCGGCGGGCAGGGCGGAGCTTGAGTCCATGCTGGCTTTTTCCGCCGCCCTCCCCTCCCCTTCCATTATACGCTATCCCAAGGCCGCCTGTCCCTCAGGCGAGCCTTCCTTTGCCCTTCCCCTGGAACCGGGCAGGGGCATTTTTGTCCGCGAAAAGGGAGGAAAGGTCCTTATCGCCTTTTCAGGCGGCCTTTATCCCCAGGCCCTTGAGGCCGCCGCCCTGCTTGAGGATTCGGGCACTGACGCCGATCTATACAATCTCCGTTTTATCAAACCCATTGACGAGGACTACCTTGTTTCGGTTCTTTCCCGGTACGAATCCGTATTCTTTGCCGAGGACGGCATACGTTCCGGCGGCATAGGGGAATACGCGGCGGCCCTCGCCTTAAAGCGGCGGCTGTCAACTCCGGTTTTTGCCCTGGGCGTTCCCGACATCTTCGCGGGCCTGGGAAGAAGGGACGAGCTTCTTGCCCGGTACGGCCTCGACGCCGCGGGCATGGCCAGGACAGTCCTGGAACTCTGTCCGGTTCCGGGCCTGCGGGTGCTTCCCAAAGCGGCCCTGGGATGAACTCCGTCGGCCTTCCCGGAGGCAGGAGCCTTGATCTTTCCGGCGCGCCCCTGATCATGGCCATAATCAACTGTAATGACGACTCCTTTTTTGCCGGAAGCAGGGTCCGGGGAGAGGCCGCCGCGGACAGGGCGCTGCGTTTTCTTGACGAGGGGGCCCATATCATTGACTTTGGCGCTGAATCAAGCCGGCCCGGCGCGGACTATATTCCGGCGGAAGAGGAGATACGCCGCCTTGCGCCGGTCATAGCGTCATTCAGGAAGCGTTCTGACGCGCCCGTTTCTGTTGACACGAGAAAGGCCGAAACCGGAAAGGCTGTCCTGGATGCCGGCGCGGACATAATCAACGATATTTCGGCCCTGGAAGATGATCCTTCCCTTGCCGCCCTCTGCGCAAAGCAACAGGCGGCGGTGGTGCTTATGCACAAAAAGGGGACGCCCCGGACCATGCAGGCCGCCCCCCGCTACGATAATCTTGTCGTTGAGGTCAGGGAGTATCTTGCCGGCGCCGCGGAAAAGGCCCTTGCCGCAGGCATAAGCGGGGACCGCGTCATTCTTGATCCCGGCATAGGCTTTGGCAAAAGCCCGCATGACAACTGCGTCCTCATAGCCCACCTTGAAGAAATACGCCGCAGCGATTATCCTGTTCTTGTGGGCTTATCCAGAAAAAGTTTTATCGGCGCGCTGACCGGAAGGTCCGTGGAAGAGCGGCTCTGGGGAACCCTGGCCGCCGGCGCGGCGGCCCTGTTTTACGGCGCCGGCATACTCAGGGTTCATGATGTCAGGGAGACGGCGGACCTCATCGCTGTATGGAAGGCCATTGCCGGCTCCAAAACTGAAGGCGGCGAATATGCAATGGGTTGAGCGTCTTACCGCGCTGTATAATCTCATAAGGCCGGTTGTGGATATCGCCATCCTGGCCTTTCTCCTGTATAAAGCCTATGACCTCCTCGAAAAAACCCAGGCCCTGCAGCTTGTCAAGGGCGCGGGCTACCTTGCCCTTGTCTACGGCATGGCCCATATTTTCAGGCTCACCACCCTGCAATGGGCCCTCAACATTATCGCGCCGGGGCTCTTTATAGCCATAGCCATAGTGTTCCAGCCCGAACTGCGGAAGATCATCATACGCATAGGCCAGGGGAATTTTTTCAACCTTGACAACAAACCCCGGCTGGGCCAGCTTGAGGCCGCGGTTACCGCCGCGGAAATACTCTCCCAGCAAAGGCGGGGCGCCCTGGTTGTCTTTCCCCGGCGTACAAACATCAAAAACATCATTGATACCGGAACGCGCGTCAACGCGGACCTTTCCTCGGCGCTGATTATCACGATATTTGAATTTGACGGCCCCCTTCATGACGGGGCCCTGGTTGTGCAGAGTGGCCGCATAGCCGCCGCGGGGTGCCTCCTGCCCCTGTCGGAACAGCAGGATATCAGAAAAAGTTTCGGCACCCGCCACCGTTCGGCCCTGGGCATGTCCGAGCAGACAGACGCCGTGGTACTGGTAGTTTCGGAAGAAACCGGCGCCATATCACTGGCCTATGACGCAAAACTGTACTACGATCTTTCCCCCCTGGAAGTGCAGCGCAAGCTCAGGGAAATTCTTGACCAGGATTCCCGGGGCGGGGAGAACGAACAGGAAGCCGCCATAGAGAGCGGAAAGGATGTCTTGATTGAACGGTAGAAAGCTTCTTGAAAAAACAACGGAAAACTGGTTTGCCAAGGTAGCCTCTATTTTTGTCGCCATAGTCCTTTTTGTTTTCCACCGGGTAAGCGCCCTGGAGGAGCGTTTTCTGTCGGTTCCCCTGACCATACGCGCCGAAACCAGTCTCGTTCCTTCAAATTCCTATCCCCGCATCGCACGGGTAAGCCTCAGGGGAGAACCAAACAGCATCTTTCTCATCATGGACAGCGACATAGAAGTGTATGTTGACCTTTCATCATATACCGAACCGGGCACTTACCAGGTTCCGGTGGAACTGAGCAAGACGGGTACGGCCCTGGGTGTGGAACCTCTTGAACTGCGGGTTGATCCCCTGGAGCTAAACCTTGAACTTGACTACCGGGACCGCAAACTGGTTCCGGTGCGGCCAGAGTTCGGCGGCTCCCCCGACGCGGGTTACAAACTTGAATCCTATACCCTTGAGCCGTCCCAGGTCGAGCTTGTCGGCCCCCGGGGACGCCTTGAAAAAATCAACGATCTTTCCACCGATTATATTGAACTCCAGGGCCGCAGCGCCGGTTTTACATCCCAGGTGCATGTGGTAAACAGCGATTCCCTGGTAGCCGTACAGGGAAGCGGTTCGGTGGAAGTTAAAGTATTCATCGAGGACAGGATAATAAGGAGGGATTTTGAAAATATCCCCATTCACTTCAGGGGGCTTGCCAGCCGCTTTATCCATAACGGCCAGGATATGTACGGCCGCATGAGCCTTGAGGGAAGCCAGAATTCCCTCGAAAACCTTGTCCTTCCCGCCGGGGCTTTGTATGTCGATTGTTCCGGCATAACGCAGCCGGGTTCTTACACCCTGCCCGTTCACGCGGAAACGCTGCTTTCTTCCGGGGCCGCCGGTTTTGAACCCGGAAGCGTTTCAGTGGAAATAGCCGTCAGGCGCTAGGACGGAATCATGATACGGGGAATAGGCATTGACGTGGTCCATGTGCGGCGGCTCGAAAAATGGATTGGCAAGAGCGGGCTTCTTGAACGTTTCTTTCATCCTGATGAACTTAAACTTTCCCTTTCCCGGGGGAAAGGGGCCGCCCTGTCCCTGGCCGCCCGTTTCGCCGCGAAAGAAGCCTTCGGCAAGGCTCTGGGGACAGGGCTTGCGGGCATAGTACTCAAGGATATACTGGTGGTAAACAGCCATAACGGCAAACCGGAGATCAGGGTATTTTCTACCGCAAAGGCGGCGCTGCTCAAGGCGGGGGTCTCGCGGGTTCATGTATCGCTGACCCATGAAAGGGATAACGCCATTGCCCTTATTGTCCTTGAAACCGGTTAAGCGGGGTAAAGCGCATGATGGATATAAACAGTTTTGAAAACAGGGACATAAAAATTTCTTTTTTATCAAAGGAAGAAATACGCTGCCCTGTCTGCGACGCCGCCCTCCAGAGGGAAGAACTGCTTTCAGGCGGCGGGAGGCTCATAGCCGGTTCGCTTACCGACGAACTGCACCGGCTCTACGAGCCTTCGGCGAAATTCGGCACCGTATACCCCTTAAACTATCCGGTTACCGTCTGTCCTGAATGTTGGTTTGCCGCCTGGGACAAGGACTTTCAGGGCCTTCCCGAAAACAGGCGGACAAAGGCCCTGCGGGACAGGGAGGCGAGGATAGCGGAGGTCCAGCAGGTTTTCCCCCCGGTGGATTTTTCGGTTCCCCGGAAACTGACAGAGGGCGCGGTTTCCCATTACCTTGCCCTGAGATGCTATGATTTTTTTCCCAAGGAATTTTCCCCTACCGTCAAGCAGGGTGTTTCCGCCATCAGGGGGGGCTGGCTCCTTGAGGAACTGCACAGCCAGTACCCGGATCAGCATTTTGACTGGCTTTCCCGCGTCTTCAAAAACAAGGCCCAGTTCCTCTATCACGAGGCGGTATTCAGGGAACAGTCGGGAAAGGAACCCCTTTCGGGGATAAAAAATTTCGGTCCCGACACCGACAAGAACTACGGCTATGAGGGGGTGTTGTATCTGACGGGGCTTTTGCAGTTTAAGTACGGCATACGGGACGCGGGCAACAGGGCGGACCTTTTGGGCGAATCCAAGCGGACCATAGCCAAGATATTCGGCCTCGGCAAGTCAACCAAGAGCAAGCCCGGCCCCCTGCTTGAACACGCGAGGCGGCTCTACGACAATATCAACATTGAGCTTAATGAGACCGATGAATGAACGGAACATACGCCTGCTCATCGCCTATGACGGCACTGATTTCGCGGGCTGGCAGACCCAGAAGGACAGGAGGACTGTCCAGTCCCTTATAGAGGCCGCCCTGGAAACCATTCACGGGGAAAAAAGGGTTCTGTACGCTTCGGGAAGAACCGACGCGGGGGTTCACGCCGCGGGGCAGACGGCGAATTTCTACACCACCATAGCGAATATGGAAGGCCGCCGCTTTGTGCCCTCCCTTAATTCGCTGCTTCCCGGCGATGTGCGGGTGCTCCAGGCCGCCGAAACCTCCCCTGGTTTTCACGCCCGCTTTGACGCCCGGCGCAGAACCTACCGCTACCATATCATCGCCGGCAGGGCGGCCCTTCCCCATGAAAGGCGCTATGCCCTCCAGGTATGGCGGCGGCCTGACATAAACAGGCTTAACGAATACGCGCGGCTTTTGCGGGGCGAGATGGATTGTTCGATTTTCGCCAGTTCACGGGACCCCAGCAAATCACGGACACGGTATATATACGGCGCGTCGTTTTTTGTGCAGGGGGATGTTCTGGTTTTCGAGATAAGCGCCAACGCCTTTCTCAGGCGCATGGTCCGTTCGGTAACAGGAACCCTGCTTCATTATGAACAGAGGGGAATTGCCGCCTGTTCTTTGCGGGACATACTGCGTTCCGCCGACCGTTCCCTTGCCGGGCCCACGGTTCCCCCTGAGGGGCTTTTTCTCTGGAAAGTTGATTATTACCGGGAGGGTTTGTGAAGTTGTTTCGTTTTTTTACGGTACTGTGTTTTCTTCTCATGTTCGGATGCGGCGCTTCGGAAAAAAGCGGGAACCCCGGACATCCTGAACGCATCGTCAGCCTGAGTCCCGGAGTAACGGAAATACTGTACGCCCTGGGCGCCGGTAAGGAACTGGTGGGCATTACCGATTACTGTAATTATCCCCCCGAAACTTCGGAAAAAACCAGGGTAGGAGGTTTTTCCGGGGCAACGGTCAGCGTGGAAACCATAGCGGCGCTGCGTCCCGATCTGGTAATCGTATCCGGGGAAATGCACGGGCGCATCATCGAGATTCTTGACGGCCTGGGCATACGCTCCCTGGCTGTGGAACCGGAGAGTTTTTCCGAAGTGTACGAGACCATACGGCTCCTCGGCGGCATCACCGGCCATGAAGAAAACGCCCAGGCCCTGATAGACGGCATGGGGGAAAAAATAGAACAGGCGCGGTCAAGGCGGCGGGACAGGGAAGTCCTCCCCGTTTTTTGGGAACTCTGGGATAATCCCCTTTTGACCGCCGGCGGCCCCACGCTGATAAACGAGGCCATAGACCTTGCCGGCGGCGCGAATATATTTGCCGGACTCAGCCAGAGGTGGCCCGAGGTCAGTTATGAGGAAGTGCTGCGCCGCCGTCCCCAATGGATTCTTTCCGCCAGTGACCACAGGCTTGACGCAAACCTGCTTTCGGAACGGCCTTCCTGGTCACGCATCCCGGCGGTGGAGGCCGGGCACATAGCCTCCATCGACGCCGACCTGATAAACCGCTACGGGCCAAGGCTTGCCGACGCGGTGCTGCTCATAGCGGAGACACTGTACCCATGAAGAAGCGGGGCTATTTTTTGTTCATGGCGCTCCTCGTTCTCGTCTTTGTCCTTTCTTTTTTCTCAGGACTTTTTTCAGGCCCGGTGCCCCTCAGTCCCGGCGCGGTACGGGAAGCCCTCGCCTTTATGGTTTCAGGCAGGGGCGATGATACCCCGGCGCTGATACTGTTTTCCATACGCCTCCCCCGCCTGATTCTCGCCGTCGCCGTAGGCGCCTCCCTTGCCCTGTCGGGAGCGGCGTTCCAGGGCTTTTTCCGCAACTCCCTCGCCGACCCCTTTGTCATAGGCGCCTCGGCGGGGGCCGCGCTGGGAGCGGCCCTGGCCATGACCTGGGGACCGTCTCCCGGCGCCTTTCCCCTTGTCCAGCTCTCGGCCTTTTCAGGCGCCCTCAGCGCGGTGTTCCTCGCCTTTGCCGTGGCCCGCTCGGCGGGCAATCCCCCTCCGGCGGCGGCCCTGCTCCTCGCCGGTTCGGGCATAGGCGCCTTTTTTTCGGCCCTGCTCTCCCTTGTCATGGTGATCAAGGACAGGAGCCTGACCAGGGTCTACTACTGGCTCCTGGGCAGCCTTGGCGGCAGCACCTGGAAAGGCCTCCTGCCATCCCTGCCCGTCATGGCCGCCGGCTGCGTCATCATAGCCCTCAGCGCCCGGCCCCTGGACCTCATGCTCCAGGGCGACCAGACCGCCGAGAGCCTCGGGGTAAACGTAAGAAGGACGCGCCTTCTTATAGCCCTCGGCGCTTCCCTCGCGTCAGCCGCGGCGGTAGCCCAGGCCGGCATCATAGGCTTTGTGGGACTCGTGGCCCCCCACTGCGTGCGCCTTGTCGCCGGCCCCTCCCACAGAAAACTCTTTCCCGCGTCGGCCCTGACCGGCGCCATACTGGTGCTGCTTTCAGACAGCATAGCCCGTAACGCCCTGCCCCCCATGGAACTTCCCCTGGGCATCATAACCTCCCTTGCCGGCGCACCATTCTTTATTTTTCTCCTTGTCAAATACGGGAGAAAACTCAGGAATTTCTCATGAGCGTTCCGGTGCTCGAAGCCGGGGGACTGGAAGCCGCGTACCGGCGCAAAACCGTACTCAGCGGCATAAACATAGCCGTCCGCGGCGGGGAACTTGCCGTACTCATAGGCCCCAACGGATCGGGAAAAACCACCCTCCTTAAAACCCTGGGCGGCCTCCTTCCCCACAGCGGCGGCGAAGTAAGGCTTGACGGCAGAAAACTTTACGAATACACCCGGAGGGAGCGGGCCTCGCGCCTCGCGTATCTTTTTCAGGACAGCGGAAGCCCCTGGCCCTTCACCGTAGAGGAATGTATAGCCCAGGGCCGTTTTTTCAGGCAGGGCTGGTTCGGCGGCGAAAACGCCGGTGACAGACACGCTGTCCGCCAGGCCATAGAGGAAGCCGGCCTCAGCGGTTTTGAGGAAAGGCCGGTCAACGAGCTTTCAGGCGGCGAATACCAGAGAGTCCTCATAGCCAGAGCCGCGGCCCAGGAAGCCTCCTGCCTGCTCCTTGATGAACCCGTGGCGAACCTTGACCTTACCTACCAGTACCGCGTCATGGAACTGCTTAAAACCCTGACCAGGGAAAAAGGAAGGGCGATACTGCTGAGTCTCCACGAACTGAGCCTTGCCGGACTGTACGCCGACACAATCATAGTCCTTGACAAAGGCCGCATAGCCGCCCAGGGCAAACCCGGCCATATCCTTACCGGGGAACTCTTACACAAAGTGTTTGCGCTTCCCGCATCCAGCCAGATAATGGAGGCGCTCAAATACTAAGCGCGAAGCGCCTATTGTTTTATTTTTTTTATCAATTCAGTTATTAAATTTAACACCTTCTCATGAAATGGATATTTTTTATCGAAAATAAATATTAAAACGATTATTATTAAAATAACAAATAAAAATTTAAAGAAAGATACAAATTGATTTCCCCATTCATTATCTTGAGAAAATTGAATATCTTCATTTTGTTGAATATTCACTCTTTTTTCCACCGGTACTTCTTGTTTGAAGTTATTTTCAAGTATATTTTCAGCTTTTACATGAAATTCAGGATCCAAAAATATTAAATATTCTTCAGTGTCGTCGTACAAGAGATTTGTTACAACATCATCACATGGTATTTCGTTTTTTATTAAAATCCTCTGAATGTTATCTGCCTCTTCGTAGTTTCTTGATTGAAAAATACAATCATTATAAAAATTTTTATTATTAAAATCTTCGATTAAATTTATTGCCTTATCAACATAATTTTCTTCTGTATAAATTTCTAATGCTTCCGCGTCATTTAATTTTCCATTAAACTCCTCAATAGGGACATTTAATTCGCCGCGTTTTTCCCTTTCGTCAATAATTGGAACACCTCTATGATACCGTGTCATATTAACATAAATATACAATTGTATACTTGAAATCGGTATATCATTTTCAGTTAATAATCGTTTTATTTCGAGTATTTTATATTTCTTAGGCGAACTAAATATTAATTTTTCCACAATGTTCTTCTTATACAATATTTTTTTTATAATGTCAATAGGCTATACATATACAGACCTGTTAGGCGCAGTATCCTATCTTTTGCTGTTTTTATTTTCAATATAATCCATTAGCGCCTCTCTGGTAGTCAACCAGTTCCTCCTCATCTTTATTGCTTTTAACCGTCCGGTCCGGGCTAAATAGGATAAATATTCTATACCATATTCACATATCCTTGATGCTTCTTGCAAACTTATATACCCGTATCTATCCTCTTTGTCGTCTTTGCTCTTTAAGGCATTTAAATAAATCATTAATGACCGTTCTATTGATCTGCCAATAAAATTAAAGTAATTATTATAACGTTCCCGGTCGGCTTCTTTTAATACCTGATAATATTTTCTTCTGTCGATATGCAGTATAACAGCAGGAGGATAACCGTATTGCAGCAATATCAAGTTCATTATCAACCGTGCTGTTCTCCCATTACCATCAATAAATGGATGTATATACACTAATTTATAATGAACCCATGCGGCCAATTCCACAACAGATAATTTTGATTTATGTTTATAATACCATTCCATAAATTCCGTCATTAATTTGGGTATCTTTATTGCGGACGGAGGCAAATGCACGGCTCCCGTTATCATAACATTTACATTTCGATAATGTCCGGCATCAACATCACTTATATTTTTCAATATTATTTTATGGATTTCTAAAATAACCGCCTCGTCTAATTTCTTTTTCTTTTTAACAAAATCATATAAAAATTGAATGCTTTCTTTATGATTAATGGCTTCAAAATGCTCTTTTAATGTTTTATTTCCGATAGTTAATCCCCGGTTTATTACCAAATCGGTCTCCCGTAGGCTTAGGGTATTTCCTTCGATTGCGTTGGAATTGTATGTCCATTCTACAGTGAACTGTTCATCCAGTTTACGGACAATTTCAGGGGAAAACGGCCTGAATGTATCCAGTTCGTGTTTTTTGCCTTCAATACTTTTCAGCAAACTGGTAATATCGGTTTCCATGATATTTATCTTATCCGATGTTCATATTTTAGTCAAGTGTTTTCAAATCATACAACCGGAAATAATGAAGAGCAGCCCTAATGGGGCAACGCTGCCCCGTTAGCTTCACCTCCGGGTTATTTGCCGTCATGGGGTATATTTCTCCACGGCGGTTTAGGTGTATCATACAGGCATGAGGGAAGGCGGGATCATGGATCAGGAACCGGTAAGACCGAAAAAAAATCCGGC
>JAIRXO010000173.1 GCA_031268255.1 Spirochaetaceae bacterium | reverse complement strand
TCCAGTTCCCAGGCGTCGGCGCCGTCGTTTCCCGTTCCCATGGGAAGCCTGAGTATGGCGAAATTTGACCGCAGGGAAGGATGGGCCTCGTAGAGCGCAAGCTGGACTTCAAGACTCGTCCCGTCCCCTCCGGCGGTGATGATGAGGAAAAAGGGAGAAGGAACCACGGATGACGAAGAAGACGCCTCGGCAAGGAGGGCGCGGACTATGTCTCCCGCGTCGCCGGGGCGTGAGGTAAGAATAAGGCCGGGGGATTCAGGTACAGGAGATCCCGTCTTAAAGGTCCGCGAAGTATCCGAGGGGCGCGCCGCCCCGCGCCGCTTTTTTCCCCCCGCCTTTCCGGCATGGCTTTCCAGAGCGGCGCGGTGTTTTTTCCAGCGGGACCCTATGGTAAAGCCGCCGGCTTTTGGGTTGGCTATGCAGGTCCAAAGAAGGGGACGGTCCTGGACCAGGGGACTGGCATTGCAGATACCCTCAAGGGCCGAGGCAAACTCCTCAAATCTACTGATATTCACCGTAAAAATCCCTCCGCTTTTTTTTCCATATCCCGGTATTGCGCATAACGAGACCGGTATTGACTGTGGAGTTCCCTGTCGGGAACATAGCTCTCTTTTATGTGGACGATGCGGACGCATGCCTCATCAAGACCTGACGCTTCTCCCAGGGCCATGAGGCACAGGCAGGCGTCTCCGGCCAGCTCTCCGTCGGCAATGTCCATGGCGTGGAGGGTAAGGCCGGAAATATCGGCCTTGAGCTGATTCCAGAGGGCGTTCTTCGCCTGGCCGCCTGAAAGACGGAGCTCCTCTACGGCAAGGCCCTCCTCCTTAAAATTATCCAGAGCGCCAAGCACCCTGAAACCCAGGGCCTCAACCACGGAACGGCCAAGGCTTGCCCGGCTGCTGAGACCGGCGAGGGAAAGGAAAACCGAAGGAGAAGTAAAGGCGCCGGACGCGGCAAGATCAGGGAAAAAGATGCTGCTTCCGCCAGAGAACACCGGCAGGGACGGGACTCCGGGAGACTTTATGATTTCTTCGAGTATCTCCCCGTAACTCCGCCCGTCCTGGCCGGTTATATGGCGGAACCACTCAAAGAGCCGCCCCGATGTGGGGAGTATGGCGCTTATGTTCCACAGGCCCTCTTTCGCGTGGGGGAGCAGGCGCAGCTTTGCGGATTTTTGGGGAGAAGATACGCAGAGGTTGATTCCTTCGGAACTTCCCGCCCTGTCGCAGGCCATGCCGGCCCTGACAGCGCCGACGCCGATGAGGGCCATGATGAAATCGGGCCCTCCGGCGATAAGGGGCAGTCCTTGTTCAAGACCCCCTTCGGCATGGCGCGAAGAAAGTTTTCCGACAGGCGACCCCATTTCGGCAAAAGGCGGAAATTTGGCGGCGTCAAGGCCATAGGCGCGGCACTGTTCATCGTTCCAGTAGTAGGGAATATAGGAAGATGACGGCAGGGCGCTTACCATATCGGCGCCAAGCCGCCAGGCAAGCCAGTCCTGGGGCGAAAGGAAATACGCTGTTTCGTCGTAAAGACCCGGCTGCTTCTCCTTAAACGCCGCCGCGTAGGGCAGAAAGAGGCTGGACAGATGCGGGCCGCCCCTGCTTACGCGCGGGCCGTGCCAGTGAAGGGGGCGCATCTCCCTGCCGTCTTTTCCAAGCGGCACGAGGGTAGGCCCGTTCCCCGAAACGCAGAGGGCAAGGGGTTTTTGGCGCGGCGAAGAACACAGGCGGCGGGCGGCCCTGGTAAAGGCTTCTTCCCAATGGCGGGCCTCAACAGTCCCCGACGCGCAGGCGTCCTGGGGGTAGGTTTCCCGGACAAAGGCGATCTCCCTGCCCTCACCGTCTATGAGGGCGGCCTTGAGCGAAGAAGTGCCAATGTCGGCGGAGAGGACGCACGCTTCGCTTTTCATTGGGTTTCTGAAAGAAGTTTGTTGATAACAGCCCGGTTATCCAGAAGGGAACTCAGCGAGAGCCCCTGATGGAGGCGGGAGATGGTTTTGGCAAAGAGCGTGGCTATATTCACACTGATATACCACTCCCGTTTTAAGAGTTCCTCATGGTATACCGCGTTGGTTCCTATAATGCGGAAAAAGTACCCCTCTTTATACGCCGCGTCAAAATGCGAAACCGCGTCTCCCGAAAAGAGGGGGAGGCTCACCGCGCAGATGATTTTTTTTGCCCCCTCGTCCTTGAGAACCTGCATGGCCTTGAGCAGGGTTCCGCCGGTAGCCAGCATATCATCGGCCATAAAAACCGTCTTGCCCTTTACATTGCCCAGGAGCTTTATCACGGCGATATTGCTGTCAAGGGCATCGCTGGAGACCTTTGAATAATCCCGTTCCTTGTAAAGCAGGGCCAGGGGTTTTTTAAGCGTGGTGGCGTAAAATTTATTGCGGTCAACAGCGCCGGTATCAGGAGCCACAAGAACCATGTCGCCGCCTATTTCTTTTGCCACGGCAAGGGAACGTATAATCTGGTAACTCGCGTGGAGGTTCTCAAGACGCATGGAATTAAACGCGCTGCCTATTTCCCGTGAATGAAGGTCCAGCGTGATAATGCGGTTTACCCCCAGGGTCTCAAATATCTTGCCCACCCGGCTTGCCGTGAGCCCTTCCCTGCCCTTTTTCTTGTGCTGCCGGGAATAAGGATAGGTAGGAAGAACCAGAGTTACCTGCCCGGCCCCCGCCTGGTTTGCCGCGTCAACGGCAACGAACACGGCCATCAGATGGTCATTTACCGTCATGACTTTGGAAGTGTTTCCATCGTTAAAGTTCACCGGATAATGGTTCTCCACATCCTGAACAATGAAAATATCCCTGCCCCGTATGGATTCGAGTATCTCGGCCTTAATCTCGCCGTTGGCAAAGAGACTAAAGCGGGCAGGCACCTGTATATGGGGGCAGCGGTAAGCCAGGATATCCCCCGGCACAGCGGCATTGGGAGAAAGACTGTCCCTTATAAAATTGAATTTGCGTATTACCGCGTCCCGGTCAAGATGGTAAGTTTCCGCCAGTTCCCGCACACGGCGTTCAAAATGCCTGCGGTAGAGCTTACGCAGATGGACAATAACTTCTTCCGCGAAACTATCGCCTCCCGGACAGGCAAGAACACCAAGATTTGCGGGGTTGTCAAAATTCATGGGTATGAATTTTTTACCACAGGGA
>JAIRXO010000301.1 GCA_031268255.1 Spirochaetaceae bacterium | reverse complement strand
ACCGTAAAAAAAAGGTTACCCCCCAGGTCGAAAACCCCAAAGCCCAGTTTTTGCCCTACGCTGAGTTTCTTAGCCATAAAATCCCCAATATAGTGATAGCATAAAGATTTTTATTGCTTTTTACTATACCATTGAGAAACCCTTGAGAACGGAAACCGCGCCGCCTCCGTGTACTGATTAAAAAAAGAACTGATTAAAAAAAGATGTGGCTCAGGTGCTGGTCAACAAGTACCAGTACGCCGAGTACGGCTGTGTAGATGCCAAACCCCTTGAGCGAGTGTTCCCGGACCAGTTTCAGCATGAGGCTGACCGACACTATGCCGACCAGGGCCGCGGTAAGGGTTCCCGCGATTACCGGAAGCGTCCCTATGGAAGGCGCGCCGCCTTCTCCGGCGGCAAGGTCGTGTATCTGCAGGACAAGGGCGCCCAGTATGGCGGGTATCGCCAGGAGAAAGGAAAAGCGGGCGGCAAGGCCCCGCTCGAGCCTGCGGGCAAGGGCGCCCGAAAGGGTAAGCCCTGAACGGGATACGGCGGGCATGATGGCTACGGCCTGTAGTACGCCGATTACAAGGGCATCGAACCAGGAAATATCACCGCTGCGCCGCTCTCTGCCCGGAAGGGCCGAAAGATACTCGGCGCCGAAAAGGGCGGCGGAGGTAAAGATAAAGGCATATCCGAGAAAGGCGCCTCCGGCAAAAGCCTGTTCTATAAAATCCTTTAAGAAGAGCCCGGCAATCACCGCGGGAACAGTCCCGATAATGAGGTACAGGGAGAGAGGCTGCAGGGGATTTCGGAGCAGCGCCCAAATATCACGGCGAAGCACCAGAAAGATGGCGGCCAGGGTTCCGCAATGAAGCAGGGTGTCAAAAAGCAGGGTGGGTTCATCGACGCCTATAATCTTCTGGAACAGCACCAGATGGCCGGAGCTTGAGACAGGGAGAAATTCAGTAAGACCCTGAACCGCTCCAAGGACCACGGCTTCAAAAATATCCATTACTTGTTCTTACCCTGCCTGTACTTCACCTTGAAATTTTTCCTGATGACATCCGCCATCCTGGTCAGGAGGGGATCTGTCTTTCCTTCTATGGGAATGGTTCCAAACACATCCCGCCTTTCCCGTTCAAACCAGCGGTAGAGCGCGCCGCTTTTTTCGTAGTCATCGACCGGGGCCGAAGCTATTTTGGCAAGCTGTATTATTTCTTCATCGGTAAACATCACCCATTTGCCCTGGTATACGATATAATAACTGTGCTTGTCCGCCGAAACCTGAATCCCCATATCCGCCGGGGCTGTTTTTTTTGGTTTTGGGGATTTTGACGCGGAACGTTCCACGTTCCTCAGCATGGTCTGGTTGAGTTCATCGACCTGCATATTGTACAGATGAACCTGGGCCTGTTCTATGAGGAACGAAAGCCCCTCCTCATCAAGCCGGGGAATGAGCCGGGTAAGCTCCTTTGCCAGGTCGGCAAGGCGGGAATTCCCCGCCGCCCTTGTTTTAGGCTTTCCCGGCGCGGCCTTTGTCCCGCGGGGAGCTTTTCCCGCCCCCGCGGCCTTCGCCGCTCCCCTGGCCTTTATTGTACCGGCGGCCTGTTTCCTGCCGCCGGCGCTTTTTCCTGTCTTTTTTTCCATAAAGTAACGGACTCCACTATAACCTTATCAGCACTACACGAATCTAACAAGGGCCGGTCCTGGCGGGTCATACCTGGGTTTGAAAAGTCCCGGAATTGTGGTTTTTCCGGGTTTATTCATTGACGTTTTAGGATTTTTATGCTATACTTAGGGTAAATCCAGTTTGGAAAATAGAAAATCTTTTCTTTTGGAAACCATGGTGCAGTATTTTGATACTCATGCCCATATAGGGCTCATTTGTGATGACCCTATTGAGCAGCTTATTGTTATTCAGGAAGCCCGCCAAGTGCAGGTGAACCGTATTATCTCCATTTGCAATAGTCTTCATGATTTTGCCGGGGTATATGAAAATCTAAAATCAGCGGCCAATGTATACCATGCCGTAGGGGTGTCTCCGTCAGAAGTGCAAAATCCTGGCCGGGACTGGGTCCAGACCATAGAACAAGGCGTTCAACTGCCCAGGGTTGCGGCCATAGGCGAGATCGGCCTTGATTATTACCGTAAATTCGGCGACAAAAAATCACAAATAGAACTTTTTATCGCCCAGCTTGACCTTGCGACCAAGCTGGATATGCCGGTAATCATTCATAACCGGGAAGCGGGTAACGATGTGCTTGACATACTCCGTGAACGGCTGCCGCCCAGGGGCGGGGTGCTTCACTGCTATTCGGAAGACGCCGCTTACGCGAAGAAAGCCCTGGACCTCAATCTGTATTTTTCCTTTGCCGGTAATCTTACCTACCGGAACGCCAGGAATCTCCACGAAACAGCGGCAATACTGCCGCCGGAAAGAATTCTGGTTGAATCTGAAAGCCCCTTTATGGTTCCCGCCGATTACCGGGGCAAGCGGAATATGCCAAAATACCTTCCCATGACGGTTCGTTTTCTTGCGGAATTACTCGAAACCGGCGAGGAAGCCCTTGCCGCCACACTCTGGGATAATGCCAACAGGTTCTTTGGCCTGACTGCTTAGGGCAGCCGCAGGGCATGGCCGGCACGGAGGCCGGCCGGGAAGAACCCGCGAGTTTTGCGGAGCAAAAAACCGAAGCGATAAAATGGCATGGATGCCATTTTATCGCAGCGCAAGGGATTGAAGCGGAAATCCTTTTGCGAAGCAAAAGATAGGAGCGGAAAGCCCGGTCGGGGCGGACCGAAAAGTTTGAAAAACTTGTTCGGACAGCCCCGATGCGCCCAATTTCAGGGGGTTTCCTTTTGCACCACAAGGGGGGCCTGGGGCCGCAGTGCCCATACGCTCTTGTCGTACATGGCTTCGGCAAAGAGGGGCGGCACGGTAAAGGAACCCGGATTTATGGCTCTGGCCCGGTAACTGAAAGTCGTTACCTGGGGGCCGGCCCTTCCATAAACGACGATGCGGTCCTCCCGCACGTCAACATAATCGGGACGCCAGTTGGAATATCCTCCGGCAGACTCCCCGGCGGCGGCCCTGCGCACCGAATCTATGTCCGCCTCAAGGCCCGCGGGCAGCAGGTCCACAAGGGCCAGGTTGGTGATGGTCTTGTTGTTGGTAGTCCTGAAATTCACCCTGACTGTTATCGCGCTGCCTACTTTGACCGATTCAACGGCTTCGCCTGAGTCGTCAAGAAATTCCCGGTACACTTCAAGATTGTTTTTGACTTCCGCGGCGGGGATTTCGCGGTCAAAGCCTCCCTGGGTTACCTGGTAAAAGAGGTTAAGGGCGTCGCGGTTTTCTATGCGTATCTTCCCGGCATCGGCGGAGAAAGAAGTGCTGAACAGGGCGCCTGCTGCCGCGGCCCGGCTCGCGACGCCTGTACCGCCCGCGCCTCCCGCGCCGGGAGAAGCGGGTCCTCCGGTAACGCCGGGGGCAAGCGAGAGGGGGCGCCGGGTATTGCCTTTAAGAATTTCCAGCACCTCAAAGCGTCCGTTTGTTACGCCCGGGACCGCTTTAAGATAGGCGTCCACCGCCATGAGGGCAAAACTTGCCGAGAGGGTTGTATATCGCTGGTTCTCGAGCCGGCCGGCCATGGAGCTGAGAAGGGTCTCGGATACTTCCCTGAGCCGTTGGGGAAAGTGCCTCGCGGTAAGCGCAAGGTAAAGTGAATCGTACAGCAGTTCGTCAAAGTAATGTATTGAGTCGTCAAAACGCATGGACCATTTGATTTTTTCGGCCAGCGCGAAGGCGTCAAAGTCGCGCCGCAAAAGGGCGTATGATCCGGCAAGGAAAAGGCCGGGGAGTTCTGTCGCGGCCTCCGTGTTGTAGCGGGCTATGTCTCCTTTGAGCGACTCGACCAGCGGCGTGGTAACAATTTCGTTCAGGGTAAGTATGTATACGGCATAGGCGCGGCCTGCAAGGCTGTAAAGCGAACGATCTTGGGAAGAAGCAATATCCCGGGCCGCCTGAAGCATGCGTTCCATCACGGAAGGCGCCACATAGTAGCCCCGGTTTTTCGCCTCGGTAAGGAAATGGGCGGCATACACCGTGATAAAGGGATCGGCATCTGTATTGGCCGTCCACATGCCTATGCTGCCGTTTTCTTTCATCCGCGCCTGGAGTATGCCCATGACCCGGTACACCGCCTCATCGGCCTGCTGCCGGGAAAACTCCAGTTCCCGGAAAAGTTCCTGATACAGGAAGGGGAAGGCGGCGCTGATAAGCTGTTCCGAACAGCCGTAGGGGTAATTGTCAAGGAAGAATTTGAGGCCCCGTGAAATGCCCAGGGGCAGGTACGAGAGGGTTACATCCCTGGTGTGGAATTCGTCGTACAGCACCCTTTCAACAGGAAGCTCGACAGACCTGTTCCGCATAACGCCTGACGAAAGAGAGACCCGGTAGGGTACGGCTGGCCGTATGCTCATATAGGAAGAAAGGGTTGAGACTTCGTAGCCCGCAGCGCCCTCGCTTCCTCGCGAAGCGGTAAAGCGTATTTCCGCCGCGCCCAGGGGGCCCGCGGCCCTGACCGGTATGGCAAGGGTCGCGTCGGCGCCTTCGGGTATGGCAAGGTCAAATTCGCCGCGGCCTGATATGGCAAGGTGGGGAGAGGGGACGGCCCTGAGGCGCACCCTTGCGTCCGCTCCCGAACCTTTCTGGTTATTGGTAACGGTAAGGGCAAGCTCAAACTCGTCTCCGGGAGACGCGGTCATGGGGGTATTGGGACTTATGATGAAAGTACTCCGTATAAACGAGCGTTCCTCGGCGGCGCCGACAGAATCCGCCCCGACCGCCACAGCCATAACCCTGAGGGTTCCGTTAAAGTAATCGGGAATACGGTACGAAAGTTCCCGCACGGTCCTGCCGGCGTCAACGATGCCTGACCAGTAGGCCACAGGCTCGTACTGTTTTCGCTTAAAGGGATTGAGGTTGCGGTTAAGGGCATCGGCTCCCGCGCCGCCGCCCATGCCCCCCATGGAACGGACTATGGAATACTTGGGCAATACCAGGTCCAGTATCTGGATCGTGCGCACTTCCAGGGCCTGTTTCCTGAAGAAGAAACCCAGCGGGTCCGGGGTCTGGTAGGCGGCAAGCTGCAGTATGCCCTCGTCAACGGCGTAGACTATGATTTTCCCCGGACGGGAGGCGGCGTATTTGATGACAAAATCTTCCCCGGGTTTTGCCTCCTGGGGGAAGTCAAGGGTTATCCCTATGGTGCGGTTTTCCCTGCTTACCGAAAAAGGAACCGCGCCGTAACTTAACGGGGACATGAAAATCTCAGGCGAATCCTGGGAACGGACAAACTGCACATTTACATAGCCGTTGCCCTCAAGACCGGCGGGCATGGTAATGGTCTGGACCGTTGTTTCGCCGGTGGACCGGAACCATTTATAGCCATAGACCCTGTCCCGTTCTATGGTGATAAGCCCCGCCCCTTCGTAGGGAGCCTTGATCATGAGTTCTATTGTTTCTCCGGGGGCATAGTCGGCCTTGTCAAGGGTGATGTCAAGCTGGGCGGTACGGTTAAGGCTGCGCTGTAAATTCTGCTGGCCCGCCACGGTAAAGGCAAGGCGGTTATATTCAAGTTCATCAGGGCCGGAAATGACAAGCCGGAATTCGCCGCTTTGGGAGGACGGGAGGCGGTATTCGAGACCTGACGCGGGAATGGTAACTTTTTCCTGAGAGACAGGATATTCCTTTTGAATGGACTGGTACTTGTATACCCCGCTTGGTTCAAGCACCAGGGCTGACACATAACGCAGTTCCATGATCGTAAAGGTAAGATCCCGGGCCACAGTCCTTTGGGCATTGTTGTCAATGGCGATAAGGGAAATCACCCTGGAAGCGTCCCTCTGGATATAGCTGAGGCTTCCGTCGCTCCTGCAGCCGATGAGGTACGGAAGGGGGCTCACATACACGGAGGTCTCGGCGGACACATTGCGGCCGCTCCCCTTCTCAAACGCTTCGGCGTAGAAACTAAGGTTATAGGTAGCCTTTTCAAACTTGGCAAGGTCCAATCCAAAAGATGCCTTTCCGTCGCTGTCGGTGGTCATGCTCCCCAGGAATTCCTGATAGCTGTTTCCGGTCAGGAAGGGGTCCTGAAAACTGTAATCCCGGTACTGGCGGAAATACTGGCGGGACGGAACAAGATTTATCTGGGCCTTTACCTCGTTACCCGCCGCCGGAGTTCCGAAAAGGTTACGCACGGTAACCAGGGCGGAAAGCTCCGACGGCGCTATCCAGCCGTCCCCCGGCAGGGGGGTAAAGGCGGCCTGCACATTGAGGGTATCGGGGAGGAATTCTTCCACCTTGACGGCGGTAGAACCGAGGAAAACCTTTTCTTCCCTATTGTTCCGTTCCCGTATAACATACACCGACGCGGTATAGGTTCCGGTAGGGGACCAGTCCTGGGTACTAAAACGTATTTCTTCGACACCCTCAGGAGAAAGGCTTATGCGCCTGTTGTAAATTTCCGCGCCCCGGGGATCGGTAACCTGACACTCAAGGGGCGTACCGCCGAGATTGACGGCCCAGTCGCCTGACTTGACCGCCATGGCTATACGCACTTCGTCGCCGGGACGGTAAAGCCCCCGGTCGGAGAACAAAAAGGCCCTGAGCGTTTTGGGGTCGCTGGCGCCCTGGAGCCCGCCCACGTCAAAGGAAGAATAATCAAGATTCCGGCCCGTGGGGCTATAGGGCATAAACGAAAGGTCCTCGCCCATACGCACGGTAAAGACCGTGGGGGCGCGGTCGTTCCTGTAGTCCTGGAGATTGGGAACCTGCACATGACCGTCCGGTCCGGTATAGGCGCTGTATACCGGATTCCCGTTGAGGCCGAGTACCGTAAGCTGGGCGCCGTCTACCGGGGCCCCCGTGGCGATGGACTGGACAAAGACATCCCTGGTTCCGTTTGTATTGGTTTTTACAAAGAAACCAAGGTCGGTAACGACAATGAGCCGCCTGGCCTGGTACGCCGGCCTTTCAACATCTTCCTTGACCGAGAAGATAAAGAGGCCGTGCCGTAAATTCCTTGAGGGAATGTTTTCGAGGTAGCGCGAAAAATCAAAGGAAAAATAACCCACGTCCCGCCCGCTCGCGAGGGGAATGTTTGCCGTTTCCTGGAACTGTTCGGTAATATTAAAATCGCTAAAGCCGTAGTTCCTGTACCGTATGTTGGAAATGTCCCCGCTTGACTGGGACACCAGATGGTTAATGTCGTCGGGCCTGACGCGGCCAATCTCAAAACGGACATTCTGTATACCCCGGCTCAACAGTGAAAGCCGCTTGTCCCCCGAATAGGCGAGTATGGAGCCCGATGAAAGTATGGAAAGTTCCCTGGGGTATTCCTTTACCCTGAATATGGCCTCATAGGGTTCGTCGAGTACATAGCCGCCGTAAAAACGGGTTCCGTTTTTGATGCGCAAAAACACATAACGCCCGCTCTCGGCGCTGAATTTATAACTCGTAACGGAATTATAGCGCAGTTCGCCGGGGATAGCTTCAAGGTCAATCCTGCGGGACGCGTTTAACACCTCGGGAACCGCCTCATCAGCCGAATACCAGTTGTAGTTTTCAACTTCCTTAAGCCCCGGAAGGGCGGGCCGGTTTACCGGCAGTTCCCAGAGGCCGATGTTTTTGCTGAGTTCGCTTTCTTCTATCGTTCCCCTGGTGGCAAGAATAAGCACCTGGTCGTAAAGCTGGTTCTGATTCATCACAAGGTCATGCAGTAAAGATTCAACAGAGGCGTAACTGGTCATGCTTGGAATATCGGCGTACAGGTTCAGCGGAACAGTCGAAACGCTGCCGCCGCTTTCATCCGCGACGCCCCGCGCCACACTGACAACCATAGTTACCTGTTTTGCCGGAAGCCCCAGGCTCTCGGAAACAATATAGGCCGCCGTTCCGGTTTCGTTATAATTAACGGTGAACGTATAACGCCGTTTTTCCAGCGAACCTGAACCGGCGCTGATATTGGGCTCTATGCGTATACAGCGTTCCAGGGAAACGCGGTCCATGGGATAGTTTGCCCGCACCGTGGCAAGGACGCGCTTGATGCCGTCGTTTTCGGGATCGATATAAAATTGAATATCTTCGCCTGAAAGCTCAAAGCCGGGAAGCGAAAAAGAAAAGTTTTTGTCCGCCTTGATATGGGGAGGAAAAAAATCCTTCTCAAAACTTACGGTGTATTTTTTCCCCAGCGCCCAGTTTTCCCCGGCGGTAAAAACAAGCACACTGTCGCCTTCCCACTTCCAGCTTCCGGCAAGCGGCGGGTTAATGGTGATGCCCGACGCAAGCTCCGTATCAACCGCTTCCACCCTGGCCGCCGACGCCTCGAACGCTATGGTCAGGGGCCTCTCCTCGCGGAAACCGTCCTGACCTTCCTCGCCGACGCGGTTGTCAGGCACAGACCAGGTAAAGCCCACCCGTATGGGCCTGACCGTGCGGGAGGAGACCATGCGCCATCCTGTAAAAGCGCCGGCAGCCACAATCAGCGCGGCATAGGCGGCGATATAACGGGCCCTGTGGGCCTTAAAAGCCCTTTTGTTAAAATCCGCAAAAGCCCGGCACTTTTCGCCGAATTTTCCACCGGCGAAAAAATGGTATATGGCACGAAGAAATCCGGGAGGGGTATAGGAGCCCAGGAAAAAGCGAAGCCAGTTCCTGCCTTTATGGTTGGACATGATAGAACAAGTATAGTACAATAAAGAACCCAGGAGCAAGCAGACGAATCACTAAGGGGGGGCGCATTTCCTCACCACCGCCCGCCGTTGCCGCTCTTGTTACGCGCCCCCCTACGGGCGAGCCAAGGTCTCGCCCTACCCCCTAATCACGGTATGCCGCCGCGCCTCGAAGGGCCGCCTGCGGCAATATCCATATCAAACCATTTGCAAAAATCAATTTTACCTGGTATCATGGAACCATTGGATGGTCATAATGAAAAAGATACTTCCGTTTATAATAATATTGTCCCAAATAGTTACCGGGTGTGTTGGCAGCAAAGACACTCAAAAAACTGCTGTCGCTGCAAAA
>JAIRXO010000142.1 GCA_031268255.1 Spirochaetaceae bacterium | reverse complement strand
CCAAAAATCTTCTTTCCGTTATAGTTCCCATACACCTCTTTGTCCCCTCCGGGGGACCAGGGTAAACCGCTTGTGGGCGGAAATCCATAGTCCGTAAGGAGGACCTATGCGTCAGTATGAGCTGACAGTTGTTTTTCCATTGGAAGAAGACCAGCACAATGCGGGTCGGGAGCGGCTGCTTTCCGATCTTGCGGCCCAGGGAACCGAGATTGTCAAAACCGACGAAGTCGGGGACAGGGATCTCGCCTATGAGGTCAAAAAGCGGAGACGGGCCAAATATGTCCTGTTTACCATCAAAGCCGATCCCGCTAAAATCGCGGCGCTGGACAAGGTTTTTAAACTTAACGCCAATCTGCTCAAATACCTTTTCGTCAATATCGAAGAATAGGAGTTTCCCATGGCCGATATTAACCGCGCTCTTTTGAGCGGAAGGCTGACCCGTGACGCCGAACTTAAATATACCGCCGGAGGGCAGGCAGTCTGCAAATTCTCCATCGCGGTAAACCGGCGGCGGAAAAACGGCGATCAGTGGGTGGACGAACCCAACTTTTTTGACGTGGTTCTCTGGGGCAGGCAGGGAGAGGCTCTCAACCAGTACCTCATCAAGGGCAAAACCGTTACTGTTGACGGCGAGCTCAGGCAGGACCGCTGGGAGCAGGACGGGCAGAACCGCTCTAAAATCGAAGTTGTGGCGAATACCATAGTGCTGGGCGGCAATCCCGGCGGCGGCGGTAACTCAGGCGGCGCTTCCGGCGGGGGAAGCCGCGTTAATGCCGGCGGAAACGCCGAGGGCGGGTATTCCGGCGGCGACAGGGATCGCTGGAGTGCGCCGGGCAATGCGGGCGCTACGGACCGTTCAGGGCCGGAGACCCGGGAAGCCCCCCCCGATGACGGCTTTACCGATGATATTCCGTTTTAACAAGGAGCATACTCATGTCAGATGAGAAATTTATAGAACACGAAAGAAGCAGGCCCGAACGGGGCATAGAAATGGACGGCATGATGGGCCGGGACGGCGAGGACCGTAACGGCAGGGGCGGCAAGGGCAAGGTTTTCTTCAAAAAGAAGGTCTGCAAATTCTGCGCCCAGAAAATGAAGATCGACTATAAGGACGCCGATACCCTGCGCCGTTTTATCACCGAACGGGGTAAAATACTCCCCCGGCGCATAACCGGAACCTGCGCCAGGCATCAGCGGGCCCTGGCCCTGGCCATTAAACGCGCCAGGGTTATAGCCCTGCTTCCCTTTGTAGCTGATTAGGGGTCTTTCGTTATCATGGCCGTACAGGTTCCTCCCAGCGGGCGCGTATTGTTTGGTATTGCTCTCTGTTCCGCGGCCTGCGTGTGGTTTGCCAGGGGGAGCTTTGCTCCGGCCTTTTTTCTGGCGCCCCTGGGAATCGCCGCCTTTTGTTTCAGTTCAGCGGGCGCCTGGGTGGCCGCGGCGGCGGCTCTGGGGGCCAACGGCGTCATAACCCTGGGCGGGGGCCTTTCCCTTTCGGGGGCTTTAAATTCCCTGTACTTTGCCCTGGTAACACTGTCCTTTTCGTGGGCAGCCGCGCCGCCCGGAAGGGGCCCGGCCTTTCTGCGGGTTTCCGCGGCTGTGCGCATGGTTACCGGAGCGGCCCTGACCGCCGCGGGACTCATACCCCTGCTGGTTTTTGCCGGTTCCGGTATTCACGCCATGATGCGAAGCCAGGCCGAAATGGTCATATCGGCCTACCAGTCCATGATGGCCGATCCCCTGGACGCTGTTCCTCCCGGCGGGGAACTCAGCGCCGATCTGGTACTCAATCTCATGGGGTCCGTCGCGCTCAGGGGCGGGGCGCTGGCCTCGGCGGCGTTTTTTTTCTTTGTCAACCGCCAGGCGGCGGTGATAGTTTCATGGTTTTCGCGCCGCTCCGCCGGAAGGGAACACCTGAGCCTCTTTCATGCCCCGTTACGCCTCATTTGGGTTTTTTCCCTGTCCCTCCTCGTGATACTCGCCGGTACGGTTTTTAAGCGGCCCTATCTTGAGATACCTGGATGGAACCTGGCGGTGTTCTGCGCCATACTGTACCTGATTCAGGGAGGGGGAATAGTACTGTACTTCCTTTCCCGGCCTGAAATTCCCATACTGTTTCGTGCCCTGGCCAATGTGCTTATGGTAATTGTTTTTTTGAGTCCCATTGTCAATGGGATAGCCCTGGGGGGTCTTACCCTCCTGGGTATTGCCGAAAACTGGGTTCCCTTTCGGGTTCCCCGGCAGAAAGGACCGGCTTCTACTCCTGAAGGCTGACGGTCATTAGCGGAGTTTTCGCCATCATTTAAGGAGCTTGGATTATGAAAGTTATACTGAACAAGGATCTTGCCGTATTGGGCGAAGAAGGGGACGTAAAGGACGTGGCAAAGGGCTACGCCCGGAATTATCTTTTCCCCCGGGGTATCGCCCTTCCCTATAACGAAGCGACGATACGGCTTTTTGAATCGAGACGCGAAGAAATCGATGCCCGCAAGTCCCAGAAAAGGCTGGACGCGTCGGGCCTCAAGGAAAGACTCGAAGCCGCCGAAATCAACGTTACCCTTCCAGCCGGGCCCAACGGAAAACTCTACGGCGCGGTTACCAGTCAGACCGCCGCCGACGAACTGGCTAAACTCGGTTTTCAGATTGAAAGGAAACGCATTGAGGTTCCGGGGAACCACATCAAAAGCGTGGGCAAATACAAGGTTGTTGTGCGGCTCTACGAAAACGCCCAGGCCGAAATAAGCCTGGCCATTCAGGGACAGCTTCCCGCCGAGGAGAAGAAGGCAGCCAGAGACGAACACCGCAGGGACCGCAGGCCCAGGACCGGCGTCTCGTCAGGCGAGGCGCTGCCCGCCGCGGCGGAAACCGCGCCCACAGAGACCGCGCCCGCCGCTCCGGTTGAGACCGCGCCCGTGGAAAGCGCGACCACGGAAACCGCGCCCGCTGTTCCGGTTGAGAACGCGCCCACAGAGACCGTGTCTGCCGCTCCGGCGGAAACCGCTCCGGCGGAGGCCCCGTCTGAAAGCGCAGCCGAAGCCGCTTCCGGGGGTCAGGAC
>JAIRXO010000136.1 GCA_031268255.1 Spirochaetaceae bacterium | reverse complement strand
CATGCCAACGATTCGTATTTCTGGGTAGTTACCAACTTCGGCGGCATGACGCCTGAACAGGGCTACAAGACCCAGACCGCCGCTACCCTGATTGAAGGCATCTGCAGTATGGCGGGGGTCTTTATCCTCTCATTGATTTTACACTAAAACCGGAATCCCGCCGGCCCTGACAGGGTTGGCGGGAAGTCTATGAATGGTTCGGAAACTGAGATTTCCGAACAACTCTAGTGTTTTTTTGGCGGGGTGTTTCTTTTGCGGATCGTAACTTTCCGCCTGTCGCCTAATGCGCCGCGCCCGGCCCTGTCCGGCCTTTTTTGTTCAGGGCCGCGCTCAGGGCTGCCGTGTTCACTCCGTCCGCGCCTGTTTTCGCCGGCGTCCCGTTCGCCCCGCTTCTTTTCCCGTACCGCCTTTTCCAGCACCCTGAGGGCGCTGTCAAAGCCTTTGAGAAAATCCCCCAGGTCGTCGGCAAAGAGTATGACTGACTGGCGGTCAAATCCGCCTTCCTCGCGGTTCTTGCTTTCAACAATATTGAGGTAGAGATCGCCGAGACGGTTCTCCTTGACATTGAAAAAATAGGTTCTGTTCTGCAGATTGATCTTTGTTGAAAAAATTTCTCCCCGTACTCCCATAATGATTCCTTTTGTTACTCCTGCCCTGACGGCGCGGCGAGGGTTACCAGATGGCGCTGCCATTCTATAAGCTCACGCTCAAGCCTGGGGTCTGAGCCTTCCGCGTCAGCCATGACCCGGAAAACAGCTTCGGTTGCCGAACCGCGCATCCAGAAAGAAGCGGTGATGCGGCCGCTTTCATGTATAAAGTGAATTTTAAGGCCGCCCCGGCCAGCTTCCCCGAAAGAGACAAGGCCCCGTTTTTCGTCGCTTCCGGTGAAGGCCGAGGCTTCCCAGCCGCTGATCCCGTAGCGTTCCCCAAGGCGCGTTTTTTTGTTTTCCCATTCTGAAAGAAAAATTTCCTGGTAGCGTTCTTTTAGTTTGGCGTGGTCGCCGGCCTGTATCGTAAGCTGGGCTTCGGGGGTATAGATGCCGGTGGTGGTAAAGGCCGGGAGGGAGGCGATGATGTCGGCGAGGGTAAAATCTTCGCGGTACATTTCGGTCTGGCCGGATAGATCACACCATATCTCATAGAGACCCTGTCTGTCATTTACGCTTTTAAGGGTGAGAATTTTTACCAGCGCCATAATGGTAGAAAGGGGGTCCCGTACCGCCTGGGGATGAATGATGCTGCCTCCGGCGGAACCTTCTCCGCATATACGGACCATATAGCCCTTTTCCCTGAGCTTGCGGGCAAGGCCCACCACATTGGCCTCGCCGGTTTCGCAGCGGAACACCGGAATATCAAAGGCCGAGGCTATGCGGTCTATCCTGAGCGAAGTGGGACCGTTAACCGCTATGGCGGCCCGGGTAAGGGCATTGCCCTTGTTGTCATATTTCAGGACACCGCTTTGGACAAGGAAGGCAAGCTCGGACACGCAGGTCAGGGCAAAGACTTCCTGGGCTTCCAGGGTGCGGGCTTTTTTAAGGCCCTCATCCCAAAAAACTATATTTCCCCGGTCTCCGTCACAGTCAGGCACATAACCCATAACAAACGAAGGGTCCAGAGAGTGTTCTTTTTCCAGGGCCAGGGCGCAGGGAACGAGGGACTCTCCCTCAGGTACAATGCGGTGGGCTATGCCGCCGGGGATTTCGTTGATGTAGGCAAAGCGGAGACCCAGGCTCCTAAAAAAACTCCGGTCTATGCTTACGGTACGCGCCGAACCGTTAAAGTCGGCGAGCACGCCCAGGGGGCTTTCCGAAAGGCTCATGCGTATCAGGGAAAAAAGGTCCCCTGACGCCGGCCCGCCGGCTATTTCCCCGGCAAAGGTTTCGTAGGCGCTGAGGGCTTCTTTTTTACGAAGAAGGGCTCCGGCATAAGATTCGGCAAGCAGGCGGGTATCGGCGTTTTGTACCGCAAGGCGGGCTTTATCTATGGCGTCATCCGCCCTTATGCGCGACAAAAATGTTTCGATTAACGAAACCGCTTCGGCCCCCCCAAGAACCCCTCCGTCACAGAGGCCGAATTTGAGACCGTTATGGCCGAGAGGATTATGGCTCGCCGAAATATAGACAAAGCCCTGGGCTCCGCTTTCCGTACTCCGGGCATAGGCCATGATTTCAGGAGCCGCGGCGATAAAAATATGGATAAGGGAACAGCCTGAAAAAATAAAGGCCCGGCTCATAAGATCGGCAATGGCGGGTCCCGTGGGTCTTGTGTCCATGCCCAGAATGAGCGCCGGATGGGCAAGGCCGCTTTTCTTTTTAAGGTAATCGGCGAAAACACCGGCGGCAGTGGCAACGATGACTTCATGGGTTGGCGTTATGGTCATGTCCCCGCTTTCTCCGTCCGGGCCGAAAACAGTTCTCCAGCCCGAAGGGGAAAGTATGAGGGCCTTTAGGGCCTCTTCCAGGTCTTCCCTGCGGGGCAAAGTCCTGAGGGGAATGTGTTCCGGGTCCCCCAGCGTCAGGTTTGTACCGGGAAAGGTGATGGCCGCCATCAAAGCTCCTCTATAGAAAGAAAGATAAGTATACTCCATCCCCCGCCGTGTCGGCTAGTATTATCCCGGCCCCGCTTGTATAATTGGTATCTGTTTTAATGAACAGCGGAGGGATTATGGGTGCGGTCATAGAAGTTATCCAGGGTGATATTACCGTCCTTGACGTTGACGTAATCGTGAACGCCGCCAATTCCAGCCTCTTGGGCGGCGGCGGGGTTGACGGGGCCATACACCGGGCCGCGGGGCCTCTTTTGCTTGAGGAGTGTACGAAGATAGCCGCCGCAAAACCCGCGGACCACGCCTGTCCCACAGGAGAGGCGGTCATTACCGGAGCGTACAGGCTTTCCTGCAAAAAGGTGATTCATACTGTGGGGCCTGTATGGCACGGCGGCCGTTACGGCGAAGCCGAACTGCTTGCGTCGTGCTACAGAAAGACCCTCCTTCTTGCCGAAAAATCCGGCCTTAAAACAATAGCCTTTCCCAATATTTCAACCGGCGTGTACGGGTATCCAAAGGACAAGGCCGCCGCCATTGCTGTTGAGACCGTGAGGAGCGTCCTCAAAGAAACCCCGAAAATCACCAGGGTGCTGTTTGTCTGCTTTGATCAGGAGAATCTCAAACTGTATCGGCGGCTTCTTGGATGAGCTTCTTATAAGAGCGCCCCAATCAAGTCCAGGAGTTTTTCCTTTAGGCCCGCCGGAAGGGCGAGGGTTTTAAGGCGGGACCTTTCGCCTGATTTTATGGTGATTTCTTTTTTTGCACAGCCCAGGGCCTTGGCGAAAAAGGCTATGAGTTCGGCGTTTGCCCTGCCGTCCTCGGGCGCGGCGGCTATCTTCACCTTGAGCCTTCCTCCCTGGAGACCTGAGAGCAGTGATTTTGAAGCACCCGGCGCCGCCTTGATGTCAAGAAGAATATGTCCCTCCGCTTCCCTTACGCACTCAATCACGGCCCCTCCTTTTGGGATTCGGAAGCCACACCGGTTCGTCCAGTTCCCAGGCAAAGGACAGGCTCTCGTTTTCCCGGTCCATGAAGTCATCCCGCGGCGCGTTATTTTTTGGCGCGTCATCCAGGGGCGTAAGGAGCATGGCGGCGAGGGCGGCGGCCCTGAAGGATATGCCTTCGGGAAGGGGACGTTGGCGCGGCGCATCGGCGGAGCGCCGCAGCAGGGCGGAAACAAGGACAGGGCTGTCAAAGGGGAGGGCGTTCTTTTTCCCTTCTACTATGGAGGCGGGAAGCGGCATATCAAGGCGTATGCCCCAGAGCGCCGGCAGGGGCGCCGCATCCGGTACTTTCGCGTCCGGTACTGCCGCGCCTGTGTATGCCGCGCCCTGAGGAAAGGCGCTTTTGGTCCAGGCTGCGCCGGTGATTTTTTCGTTCCCCAGCATGGAGCGGAGTTTTAGCGCCAGCTCCTTAATTTCAGCCTTTTCGCAGCGCCGGGCAAGGACGGCAAGGGGCACAAGCGGGGGAAAGGACCAGGCCCCGGCGAGGCCTTCCCTGAAAAGTTCCTGTTTAACGGAAAGCATAACGCCTGAGATGTCCCTGTGGGGGATGAGTACCAGGAGTTTAATGGCGTCCCGGGCAGAGACAGCTTTTCTTGTCATGGTTTGCAAGGCGCTCCTTCCATGGTATACTATACAAGTAAGAGGAATAAGTATGAAGTACAAAACCAAAATGCTGGCGGACCGTTTCGCCAAAATTTTTTCCCAATGGCCCACCGTGGTCTGCGTGGCCCTCAACGAGGCGGCCCTGCCTGATACCCTTGACCCGTATTTCGCCCTGATTCTCGACGTGTACCATACAGGAAGCATACCGGCGGGCGGCGAGCGTTTTTCCTTTTTCGGCGATGACGCGGCGGCCTTTGAGACTTCTTCCAGCGGAACCAAAGACCGTTTTCTCATAGGTGATATTCCGGTGAGGATCGAATACAAGGCGGCAAGCCAGGCGGAAGAACTGGCGTCCATTGCCGGCGCCCAGCACGAAAAAATCTGGCTCATAAAGGATTCGGGAACCTACGGGTTTTACCGTCTTGCCAACGGGGAGATTCTTTTTTCCCGGAACAACTGGATTAACGGCATACGGGAGCAGCTCAAAAATCCCGGCGACGGTTTCTGGCGCCGGATGCGGGAGGCAAGCCAGTCCCGGATGGAACATTTTCTGGGCGACCTTGGCGCCGCCTTTATCCAGGGTGATGATTTTTACTACCTCATGTCATCGGCGGGCTTTATAAAGAACGCCTGCCTTACCCTGTTTTCGTTAAACAGAACCTTTGAGCCTTCCCACAGGGCCTACTACAATCAGGTGCTCAAGCTCAAGGAACTGCCCGAATCATTCGCCGCCCAGATTGAGACTTTTCTGCGCAATGATCCTGAGATAACCATGGAACGAAAATACAACCTTGCCCAGCTCATGGCCAGGGGCATTGTGGCCCTTTAGTATGAGGCGCGTCTGCTTTTTCATTATGGTGTGTTCTTCCCTCCTTTCCTGCTCGTACCGGGAACTTGCCGCTGTCTCCCTTGACGGAACGCGCCTCTACGCCCTTTCCCGCAGGGCCGCCGGGGGCAGGGTACGCCTTTCTGATTTTGGGATATTTGAATATGAACTTGAAAGTCCCCGCATTGTCCGGGGAGAACAGAGTCTTGAAGTCCGCTACCGCTTTAGTTTTGAAGGCGGGGAAGATGCCGGAAATCTTGAGGACTGGGAAAATATGTGCCGTCTTGTACTCAGCGCCGGGGAAGGCTCTTCCTGGGCGCTTCCCCTCAGCGCCGCTTTCCTTGGCGTTACCGGCAGGTCTTTTTCCCGCCTCTCTTACGCCGTGCCCATTCCGGCGGGGGAACTAAAAAAAATCACCCTTGCCCTTGAACCAAAAGACAGCCGGGCTCAGGGAGAAAAAAGCGGAATTTTTTTTGAACTTGAATCCTTTAGCCTAACGCCGCGTAGTTACGGTTTTTCCCTTTCGGACAGGAGCCTTGAGGCGACGCCCTTTGTCTACGCCGAAGGGGAGAGCCTTGTCATCGACATACCCGAAGCGTACCGGCCCCCCGGCGGCTATGAGCTTGCCGCCGGCGGCCTGTCCGGTCCGGGGGAATTTTTTGCCGCCGCCGAACGCTATGCCTATCTGGGCATGGCCGGGGGCGGGGATTTTCTTGTCCTGCCGCCGGGGCTTCTGCCCCCGGACCCATTCCCCCTGGGATTCCGGGGCGGGGCCGCTTCCCTCGAATACAGGCGCGGCGCGGAACAGGAAGCCCTTGAGCCTGTGTCCATCGATCCCGGCCTCATCCTGGACTACCCACGGGAAAGCTGGAGGAACAGCGCCTATGAGATTTTCCGCTGGGACCGTTTTCCCGGAATACTCATTTTCGATACCGCTGATTACGCTGTCCAGGACAGGCTCTTTAAGCGTCTTGCCTTCTTCGTGGAGAAACTGGGTTTCAGGGGGAGGCTGGCCCCCGACAGCGAAATAGCCGCCCTCCATGGCTGGAACGCCCATGATTACCGGAGCGAGGACCTGGCCCGTTTTTTTGAACTTGCCCGGAGCAGCGGCTTTCCCCTTAACCGGGACGAACAGGACCTGGAAAAACTGCTCCTTTCGGAAGGCATACTGCGCGGCGGGGCCGGCGGCGCCATACTCCCCGGACAGGGGGCGCTCGTTTCCGTATCCCGCGAATCAGCGGCGTACCTGAGGGCCACCTTCATGGTCCACGAAACCTTTCACGGGCTTTTTTTTATTGATGAGGAGTTCAGGGAATTTTCACGGCGGCGCTGGGCGAATTTTGATCCCCGGGGGAAACGCTTTATCACATCCTATTTTGAATATTCAGGCTATGACAGCGGGGATCAGTACCTCATGATGAATGAATTCATGGCCTACTGCCTCCAGCAGGGCGTTTCCCAGGCGGGGGAATATTTCGGCAAAACCCTTGCCTCCCGCATAGCCGAACATCCCCGCCGCCGGGACAGCCTCCCCCAGGGGGACGAGGCGTCGGGAACCTGGCCTCTCATCTCAAGCCTCTTTACTTCCGAGGCCGAGGCCTTTTCCTTCTTTGTCCGGGAACGATTCGGCCTTGCCGCCGGCAGGGTGCGGCGCGCATACAAGCGTTAGGCTTCATGCCCGGCTAAACGTCCCGGTAAAAACGCTGGGGCCTCTGGCCGCGTTTCTGGTTGTACGCCTCGATGCCCGCGTTAAAGCGCCGCTCCGCCTCAAGGTTTGACGGCGGTCCGTGGCCGGGCAGCACCAGATAATCGCCGGGCAGGGAAAGTATCTTGCTGTGGAGGGCGTTTATCTGCACGGCGGCGCCGTAGGAACTTGCGGTGCTGCCCACGAGTCCGGCGCTCAGGGCGTCTCCGGTAAAGAGGAATCTTTCTATACAGTACACCGCCGAGTCAGAAGAATGGCCGGGCACCGAAAGCACTTCAACATTAAAGGGGCCTATAGAAAACCTGTCTCCATCCTTGACCCTGGTGGTCTTGAATTCTTCCACTATATGGTTCATGGCAAAAATTTCAACATTGTATATTTTTTTAAGAGTTTTAAGCCCGTGGGAATGTCCGGGGTGATCATGGCTGAGGAGTACCCCTATAAGCTCGTATTCGTTGTTCTCTATAAAGTCCAGGAGCTGGGCGTCCATGAGGCCGGGGTCTATGATGATAGCTTCCCTGGGCGTTTCGTTTTGGAGCGGGGCATCATCCGGCGCGTACTCGGAGCCGAGTATATAGCAGTTACTGAACCCGTAGGGGCAGTAGTGAAAAAAAAGTTTCACCCCTCCTCTCCCATATCGAATACAGCCTCGGCGGTATTCGATGCCTTAAACGAAACCCCTTCGCGCCGGGATTTGATAAAGAAGGTTCTTTTGATATTGCAGTCTATAAAATCGGAAATCTTTATGCCGGCGTTGATGAAACGGCTGTTGTAGAGATTCGACTTGTTGAAGGTAGAATCCCATATCTCGCTTCCGCAGTAATTTACATGAACAAGTTCCGAATCCTCAAAGGTGCAGTTTCGTATGCGGGCGCCGGCAAAGGAGGCAAACTGTATGTCGCATTTGGAAAAATCACAGTCGGTAAAAACCGAGAAATCAAAAAAGCTCATGCGTATCAGGGCGTTGGTAAAGAGGCAGCGGGAGAAACTCGCCCTGAAAAAACCGCAGCCGAAAAAGGAACGGCCTGAAAAATCATTGTCCTCAAAACTGAGATAGCCCGCGCTGAGATCCTTGACGGTTTTCGACCTGGCTATGATACCGGTAATCCGCTCCGCTTCCCCTTTGGGATAGGCCGAATGGATGGCGCAGGTATTGGAGCCCGAGAGCGCCGTCCTGCCGCAGCCCGCGTCACAGGGCATTATGGTAAACATAGCTTATCATACTCCGCCGCCGCTTATTGCGCTACTGTCCTTTACAGGATATGATGGAGTTATGTGCTGGTATTGCGGGTCGCCGGTTACCGACGGAGAACCACTGGGCCGCTCCCTCCGCTGCGGGACCTGCGGCAGGGATCTCCGTTCCTGCCGTCACTGCCGCAGTGTTATAGAAAACGCCTCTTCCTGCAGGGAGTCCCAGGCCGAAGTCCCCCGGGACAGGGACAGGGGAAATTTCTGCGACTGGTTTGTCCTGGATTCCCGTTTCCGTTCCCCATCCAAAGGCTCCTCCACCGCCATCATGGCGGAGCAGGACGCCCGGAACACCTTTGACAGTCTCTTCAAATGAACAGCGGAACAAACGAAAGACCGGTGCTTTTCCTTGATTCGGGCCTGGGGGGCCTGCCCTATCTGCGGCATTTCAGGGAGCGTAATCCCGGCGAGGATACCGCGTATGTCGCCGACCGCCGGAATTTTCCCTACGGGCCCAAGGACAAGGATGCCCTCTCCGCGCTGCTCTTTTCCCTGTTTTCGCGCCTCATTCCCCTTGTCCGTCCCAAGCTGGCCGTGCTGGCCTGCAATACCGCGTCGGTAAGCGCCCTGGACAGCCTGCGTAAAGCCTTTCCCGGCCTGCCCTTTGTGGGGACCGTTCCGGCGGTAAAACCCGCGGTACTCAACAGCCGCAGCGCCCTTGCCGGGGTTCTGGGAACGGAGCGTACCATAGCCGACGAGTACATACAGGCGCTGGCGCGGAAATGCAACCCGGCCTGCCGCGTCATGGGCGTAGCCGCGCCGGAGCTTGTGGAATTTGTCGAATACGCCATGAACAGCGTGTCAAGGGCCGAACGTCTCCGGGTCATAAAACCCTATGTCGAACAATTCCGCGCCGCCGGCGCCGACAGCATAGTCCTCGGCTGCACCCATTTTCTTTTTCTCCTGGATGAATTCCGGGAACTTGCCGGAGAGGATATAACGGTCTACGACTCCCTTTCCGGCGTGTCGTCGCGGGCCGAGAGCCTCCTTTCCCGGCAGGGGCTCCGGGGCGGGGGGACCGGAGGCAGGCCCCGCTGTTTCCTTACCGGCGGCGGGGAACCGGGCGCGGCCTGGGAGAAACTGGCCGGGGATTTTGACCTCAGCCTGGTCCTCCTTGACGGTATCAGCGGGGAGCCTGTATGAGGGGCAGAATCATACGGGCGTCCCGTACTATTTTCACCTTAAAGGATGAATCAGGGAGGGAATTTGGCTGCCGCATCAAGGGAAAGATTCTCAAGGGTGTGGAGGGCTTTTACAATCCCCTGGCTCCGGGCGACTGGGTGGAATTTGAAAGCGATCCTGTCCACGAAGGTTCCGCCCTGATTATTGCCCTCGAAAAGCGGCGCAACGCCTTTACCCGGCTCAATCAAAAGGGGCTGGGCGCCCACGTTTCCAGGGCGTCACAGCTTCTCGCGGCCAATGTGGACCTGGCCGTCTGCGTTACCGCTCCGGCGTCTCCCCCGTTCAGGCCCCGTTTTATAGACCGCCTCCTGGTGCAGGGGGAGGCCGCCGGCATCCCTCTTGTCATAGTCTGCAATAAAACGGACCTGACGGAAAATCCCGACGTGGAGGAGCGCCTTGAGGATTACGCCGGCATAGGCTACTGGGTGTTGAGGGTTTCGGCAAAAACAGGAGAAGGCATGGACGAGCTTGCGGCCGTCCTTTCCGGCAAACTCAGCGTGTTTGCCGGCCAGTCAGGGGTGGGAAAATCAAGCCTCCTTAACGCCCTGCTTCCTTCCCCGGTGTTGCGGGTCGGGGATATCAACGCCAAGTACGACCGGGGGAACCACATTACAACTGCCGCCGTACTCCTTGAATTTTCCGTTCCCGGGGGAAGCGGCGCCGTGGTGGATA
>JAIRXO010000114.1 GCA_031268255.1 Spirochaetaceae bacterium | reverse complement strand
GCGTCCTCCCTCTTGAGAAGCATGGAGCCGCAGAGGGCGCAGCCCGAGGCAAAACACCACTCCCCGGCCAAAGCGCCAAGGCGGCCCGGCGCGGCGGCGATTCGCGGAAATTTGTTCATACTGTATAAACGGCCCCGCCGTGGAAGGCGCTTTGATTTTTCTAATAGGAGTCGAAAAGTTCGGGGCTTTCTTTTTTGAGGGGCCGGGTGTTTTTTTTAAGGACCGCCATTTCGGGAGCCTGTATTCGGTTGCGGCTTCCTTCCGTACCCGACACAAGGGTCTTCCACAGATGAAGCAGATTGAGGGCGTCAAGGGGGCTGAGGCGTTCCACGTCCAGGGAACGGAGGTCCTTGAGTACCTGCGCTTCTTCACGGGAAGTTTCCCCCTGTCTTTTTACCGCGGCGGCGTACTGTCCCCCCCGGGGGGGCATGTGGCCTGACACGGGGAGCTTTCCCAGTTTTTTTTCGTTTTCGTTTATCGCGTCAAGAAGTTCCCTGGCCCGGGAAAGCACCGCCGCGCTGATTCCGGCCAGCCTCGCTACCTCAAGGCCGTAGGATTCGGCGGCGGCCCCTTCGATAAGATGTCTTAAAAACACCAGTTCTCCGTCCCTGTCCATGACTTCCATGGAACGGTTTGTCATCCGCTGGTGGTTTATCATGGACAGTTCGTGGTAATGAGTGGCGAAAAGGGTGCGGCAGTGTATGCGGTCGAGGAGTTCCTCGCAGACGGCCCAGGCTATGGAGAGGCCGTCCTTGGTTCCGGTTCCACGGCCTACTTCATCCATGATGACAAGGCTCTTTTCCGTGGCGGTATTGAGTATGTAGGCGGTCTCGTTCATTTCGACAAGAAAGGTCGATTCGCCCCTGGCAAGATTATCCTGGGCGCCGACGCGGCAGTAGATGCGGTCCACAAGGCCTATGGCGGCTTCACGGGCGGGTACAAAACTTCCCATTTGGGCGAGTATTACCATGAGGGCGGTCTGGCGGAGATAGGTTGACTTGCCGGCCATATTTGGCCCGGTGATGAGGACAAAGTTTTTTCCGCCGCCGTCAAGGCTGGTGTCGTTGGGGACAAATTCGCCGCTTCCCAGATGGGCCTCCACCACAGGATGCCGTCCTTCCCGTATGAGTATGCGGTTTTTTTCGTCCACAACGGGGCGCACCCAGCCCCGTATTGTGGCGGCCCTGGCAAGGGAAAGTGCCGCGTCAAGTTCGGCGATTTTTTCCCCGCCTGAAATGAGCAGGGGAAGGAGGGCCTTGGCGCCTTCGCGGAGTTCAAGGAACAGCTTTTTTTCGAGTTCTATGATTTTGTCCTGGGCGCCGTTTATATCCGCCTCAAGGGAAGAAAGCCTGTCGGTGGTGTAACGCTCCCCGCCCGCTATGCCCTGACGCCGTATAAAATGCCGGGGAACCTTGTCAAGGTGATTATTGGTAACTTCAAAATAGTAACCTATGAGTCTGTTATACCGTATCTTGAGGCTCGGTATGCCTGTGGCCGCCCTCTCTTCCTCAAGATAGGCCTCCACAAGGGAACGGCCGTTATCCCTAAGGGATTTAAGGCCGTCAAGTTCGGCGCTGTAGCCCCCGCGGATAAGGTTCCCCTCGGTAAGCAGTACGGAGGGATCATCGGCTATGCCCTGTTCAAGACGCTCCTTGAGTTCATTCATCAGCGCCAGGACTCCCGCGTCAATACTCCGCGCCCCCTGGCTTTCAAAGCCCGGGAGACGGCCCGCTGTTTTTTCCTCGCAGATAAAAAGCGAAGCGAGGCTGTTTTTAAGCGCGGCCATATCCCTGGCGTGGGCCTTGTCCATGGCAAGGCGGGAACAGAGCCGCTGGAGATCGGGAGAGGACGCGAGGATATCCCTCAGGGCGGAAAGCAGGCGCTGGTCGCGGTACAGGCTTTCGGTAAGGTTAAGGCGGGCCTCTATAAGGCCAATATTCCTTAAAGGATGAAGCAGCCGCTGTTTGAGCAGCCGCCTTCCCATGGCGGTTTTCGTTTCGTCTATTACTTCGAGAAGGGAAAAATGCACGTCCCCGTCACGGAGGTTGCGGATAAGTTCAAGGTTGCGCTGTGACGATTCGTCTATGCCTATGTATTCCTCATCGCCGTAGCATATCAGGGAACGCACATGGGGAAGCATGCTCCGGGATGTGCCCGTAAGATAGTCGAGCAGGGCGCCTGACGCGGCTATCTCGGCCTCCTGACCGGACAGGCCGAATGCCTTGAGGCCGCCGCTTCCGAACTGCCGCTCCAGAAGTTCCCTGCCCCGTCCCGAATCAAAGAGCCAGTCCGCCCAGCGGTTCAGGACCAGGCCCGGGTATTCGGAAAGAACACGGGCTAAAGAAGTATTCTCCTCAAGCAGGGATTCCTGTATCACCATTTCCCGGGGCTGAAGGCGTTCAAGCTCGCTTCCCAGCCGCTCCCCCCCGTTTTCAAGGGGAAAGGATGTTGCCCTGAATTCCCCTGTGGAAAGGTCCATATAGGCGAACGAGAGGAGGCTTCCCTTTGAGGCAAGTGCCGAAAGATAGTTCGCGCTCCCCTTGTCGAGGTAGTCCTCGTCAACGGCGGTTCCCGGCGTGATAACCTCGGTTACCTGGCGTTCCATAAGGCCCTTGCCCTTTCCCGCTTCGGAGAGCTGCTCGCAGATGGCGATTTTTTTTCCGTATTTGAGGAGCCGCGCTATATAGGAACGGGAAGCGTGGTAAGGGACTCCGCACATGGGAAGCCCCGTCCGGCTGGTGAGGGTTAAATTAAGAAGGGCGGAAACTTCCAGAGCGTCTTCGGCGAACATCTCGTAAAAGTCTCCAAGGCGGAAAAAAAGAACCGCACCCTGGTGTTCCCGCTTTATCCTGCGGTACTGATCCAGCATGGGGCTCGACTCTGTGCCGGCGATACCCTCCCCCTTTATGCAAAAGGCGGTTCAGCGACCTGCCTTGCTGCGAAGATTCTGAATTACTTTCTCGGTAATATCCACCGTAGGGCTGTACCAGATGATCCCCGTATTTTCCTTGAGGTTGAGGACCATACTGTACCCCTCACTTTCGGCGATAGAGCGTATCTCGTCCATTACCTGCTGGAGAAAACTGTTGGACTGGGCAAGACGCTGCCTCTGTTCCTCAAGCTCGGCGGTCTTGGCCTGGTAATATTCCCGTAAAAATTCCGATCTGCGGTACATATCGCTTTCGAGTCTCAGGGCACGCTCCCTGTCCCCCTGGGCCTCGGCGTCAACATAGGAGCTTCTTAAGTTTTGTATTTCCTGGTTCATGCGGTCAACCTCGGCCTGAACCCTGTCGCTTCTTTCTTCGTAGTCCCGCACGGCCCGGGAATCCCGGAAGAACGAGGTATACACCCTGGGGAGGTCAACAACCGCGAAACGGGTAAGCTGCTGCTGCGCCCAGGCGGAGGCCCCGGCGGCAAGAAGCAGAAAAAATACGGCGCATTTCTTTTTCATCCCAAAACTCCTCAATAGGTAGAAACGGCAAAGGATATTACAAAATCTATGCCCGAACCGGGATTGCCGTTCCGCCATATACTGCCGGTCTGCCAGTCTATATGGCCGTCCTTCACCATAAAGCGTTTGGCAAAAATAAAACGGAAGGGAAACTGGGGTATGGCAAAACGGAAACCGGCCCCAAAACTAAAGAGCATATCCTCTATGGTGAGGCTGTGGAACATGTCGTAGGGGGTATCCTTCTTTACCGCGGCGTCAAAGAATCCGTCGAGGGCAAGAATACCCGGCACCAGGGGCATGCGGAGTTCCATCCAGTTTTCCCACAGGGCGTTGCCCCGTTCGCGGTACTTGTTCACCCAGCCGCGGCCAATAAACATACCGTCCACAGAGAGCTGGTTGACCGTCTCTATGACCGGTTTGTCCTGGAAAAATTGGGGCAGTATGAAGGACATACCTGAGTGTATACCAAATACCATTTTGAATGAATACTTTTCGGTTATCGGTATGTCAAGGAGGGTATGAAACCACTCCAGCTTGGTATCGCTTCTTATGTAGTGTTCCCGTTCCAGGGACAGGAGGCCGTAGAAGCCGAATCGCTGCACCCCGTAATAACCCCGTGTGGGATCATAGTATATATCCCTCTGGTCCAGGGCCACCGAGGTGGAAAACGAGTTTGCCGGTGTCCACTGGTTATTGTGATCCCTGAGGGTAGGATCAAAGGGCCGGTACAGGTCCTCTTCATAAACATTGCGTACCAGGCCCGTCCTCAATCCGCCGCCTACGGAAAGATTCCCCAGGAAGGTGGAAAAACGGTAGCCTGTGGAAAATCCGAGAGACATGCTCCACTGGGTGTAGTCCATAAGGTATTCGTCGGGGGGAATTTTGTTGGCGTCAAGATAGCTGTCGTAATCGGCAAAACCGTCGGGAAAAGCCCTGTCCTCATCGCCGTTGAAGAAGGGGGCGTAATTGTCCATAGCCGCGGAACGCACCGAGTGGCGCAGGGTAAAGTCAAAGCCGCCGTCCAGGGGTAAGCCGAATAACCACCGCTGGGTATAGGTAAGGGTTCCGTACTGGGAATCGGGGGATACGTTTAACTCCGCGCCCATCATGTTGCCGTAACCCCTGAAATTCCGGTCATTCCATTTGAAAACCCCCGATATGGGAATCGTATCGGGATCAGAGGAGCCTGAGAAAGTCAGGCCGAGCTGTATATCCGTGGTGGGCTGCTCTTCAACAGTAAACACAAGATTCATGAGGCTGTCCACGCTGCCGGGGGGGGTGTCGGGGGCGACCATGGAAAAATACTGGAGGTTGTAGAGGTTACGCAGGGCGTCCATGACCTTGGCCTTGGAGAACACGTCTCCTTCCTCAAGGGGTATCTCCCTGAGTATGACTTCATCCTTGGTCTTTGTATTGCCCCGGACTATGATATTTTCTATGTGGGCCCTGCCCCGTTCGATGATGGTAACCGTATAGGAGACCGTCCCTGTCTCGCTGTTCTTGATTTCATCACGGTTTATGGTATTGAAGATATACCCGTTTTCGTAATACAAATCGGCAACCCTCTGGAGGTCCGATTCTATCTGCCGGGCATTGGCCATCTTGCCCGGCTGGGAAAACACCAGGGCTGTAAGCTGCTCGGTGGGGAAGATTTCGTTTCCCGAAAATTCAATGCCGGTAAAGGTATACATCCTCCCTTCGTGGAGCCTGAAGGTAATAACCATGGAGTTATTGCCCTTGTCGTCGGTCTGTATGTCCTGAACCGCGTCAATAAGCTCGGCGTCCAGGTAGCCCCTGTCCCGGTAGTACTGTACCAGGGCGGCCCTGTCCGCGTTGAGTTTTGCTTCCTGAAAGGCGCCGTCATTGAACAGGCCCTTGCTCTTGAGGCTCAACTCGCCCCTGAGGGCGCGGTCGGAAAAAACCGTATTCCCCTCAAAACGGAAACCGGAGATGGTTATGCGCTGTCCCTCGGTAATATAGAACGACACAACCACCGAACCGTCGCCGGCGGTCTGGGTATCGGCGCGTATCCGCACGTCAGGGTAGCCTTTTTCGAGATACTTGTTCCGCAGCGCACCCTCATCCACCCTGAGCTTGAGCTGATTTACCACATCGTTTGCTTTAAGGGAAACTACGTCCAGAAGTTCATTGCGCCGTATGCCGTTATTTCCCACAAAGTTGATGCGGGAAACCATGGGCCGCTCAACAACGGTAAACCTGAGAATTACCTCGGCGCCTCCGGCCGCGGGAACCGCCGTCGGGGATATGAGTTCAAAATACTCAAGCGCGTAAAGCCTCCCCTGAAGGTCCCAGAAAAGGTCATCGCTGAACAGGGCTCCCCGGTAGTTTTCGATCACGGCCTCAAGATCGCCGCGCGCGATATTCTTCAGCCCCTCAAACTCAATATCCCGTATACGCTTTCCCTGATACCAGTCGGCCGCGTTTTGGGCGAAAGAGGAAAAAACAGAGACCAAAAAAAGACACATTACCAATCTTACGCGCATCTACACTCCCCTGTCAGAAAGACCATTTCCAGTTCAGCGTAAAGGAAAGGTCATCTATAAACAAATTTTCAGGATGTTGGGGCATCAAATTCCACTGAATATTAAACAGGGGCCCACGCCATTCTATACCAATATCGGGTTCTAATTTAAGCCCCCCCGTGGGGCTGTCGGCTTTCGCGGGGTCGTAACGCACCGAGAGCATAGCCTGGAGAAACATATCGGCGCCTATATACTTGCCGAAAAAAATCGTCGTATTGTCAAAATAGTTTCCGATTTGGGACCGGTTATCCACCGGCTGCTCCTGCAGCCCGGTTATCCGCATCACCGCGTTCTGCAGAAGCCGGGTACGTATGGAAAACATATCAAGGTTGAGGAAGTTACGGACCCCCCGCTCAACGCGCCGTATTACCCTGGACTGGACAAAAAGATCGGTTGTACTGAGGACCATAGCCCTGCCCGAATCCTCGTTTCCCGCGGCCCCGGTAAGGTTCTGGCCCAAAAGGGACACGATTTCCATCTGGGAAAGGGGCGGATTTGACTCAAAGCGGGGGACAAATGAACTTAACGGGGCGTCATCAATGATCATGGCGATGGTAACCGGCCCATCGTCGTCGCGGTCATGGATTTCCGCCCTGGCCGAAAGCAGGGGGTCGAATTTCGTTTCGTTTTCGTTCAGGCTGAGATGGCCTTCCCGTATATAGAAACTCCGCTGAAAGTAAAAAACCTCGCCGCTCCTCAGGGACACGTCTCCGGTAATGCCAAAGCGGTCCGTGGAGGAGTCGCTGTTGACGGTTATCGTATCCCCCATGGCCGCGTAGGCCTGAATCACCGGAAACTCTTCTGAGGGCCAGACAAATTCCACCTTGCGGCCCGCGGCTATGGTAAAGTTTGAAACAACGCGTATCCCGTCGTCCCCGGCCTGGCCGGAACTTTCCTCCGGCGGCGCGCCTATTTCCCCTTCCATGGTTATAAGCGTGTCATGGGCGGTAAACCTGCCATCTATGGAAAAAACCTGCCCGTCAAGACCGAGAGAAAGGTCCCCTGAGGCAAGCCCCTGGGCGATGAATCCCTCGATATCAAAGCCGTAGGGTATGGGAGCCTCGTGGGGGACGGCTATATCAATGTTGAATGTTCCGGGCAGCCAGTGGTCAAAAATAAAGCTGCCGGAAACCATGCCGCGGCCATTTCCGACCGGGGCCTGGACAGGGCCAAAACGCATCTCGTTGGCGTTAAATTCTATGTCTATCGCCACGGGGCCTATGTCCTCGCGCAGGTAGTCGGGCAGCCGTATCCTCACGCTGTTTGCCCTGGCGCTGCCGTAAAAGCCCGGGTCTTCCACCGGACCTTCAATATGGAGGCTGGCGTTTACAAAACCGCCGGGGAGAGACAGTATGCCCTGGGGCATGAAACGCCACAGGGCATTGAGGTCCGCATAGAGATTCGAGCTGCGGGCGTCAATTGTTTTTCCGTCGTCCTCAAATGTTCCTATGAGTACGCCCTGTATGGGAGAAGGATTGGAAAGGGCGGCGTAAAAGGCCCCGTCATCAGAAATTTGCATGCGGATCATATTGCCCGGCCCTCCGTTAAGGGCTGTCCTCGCGTCCTGGCGGGACAAATCAAAGCGGAAAGGTTCTTTTGCCTCAATGGCGTCAAGCCTGGCCCTGTCAACGGTAAGTACGGCGTTACAGGAACGCAGTATATCGCCCGCTTCCAGCCAGGAAGCAATGGGCTGGAAATTCCCCCCGGCGCTGGCTGAAAACTCTACCGTGCGTTCAAAGGCGAGGCCTGAGACCTCGATCCGGGAGCGCATGGCCGAATCAAGCCTGTTTACCACCAGTTCGGGGATATTGACCTGGAGCCCTCCCCAGAGGGCCTGCACATTCTCAACGGCAAACTCGTCCTGGTCCAGAGAGGCCCTGGCCGAAAGGGCAAGGGCATTGTCCCCCACCTGGGCCGAGAGGGAAGAGAGCAGCATATTCGCCTGGAAATCGCCGTCCCTTGCCCGGTTTATCCTGAGTTCGCCGGTGGCGAGTATACTATAGGAATTGACGATGAAGCGGGACACCTGTACGCGGGAACCGTAAAACCTGATATCCAGGTCCCCGCCGTCATACTGAAGCTCCCCCTGGTATCTTTCGCTGCCGTCCTGACTCAGGAGACTGACGTTTCCGTGTATGCTGGAAAAGCCGCTCGTCCAGACCGCGGCCAGTCTGCCCTGGAGGGCGCCCCTGCCGTCGTCAAAGTAAAGCTGGGGGAAATTCGCCCCCCGCTGGTCGGCGGCGCCCTGTATCCACACCCGCGCGCCGGCGGAACCCGGAGTGTAGAGATCGAGAATCTCAAAACGGTCGAGGTCAACGGACCAGGAATCGCGGGAGTCCCAGCGGAAAAAGCTGGCAAGGTAAAGCCGCGCGTTACTGTTCCGCAGGGGAATGGGGAGGCCGCCGGTTTCAACATAGCCTGAATAAGTACCTGAGCCGCCCAGGGAAAGATTGAGGGTAAAGCCGTAGGAACCCTGGATACTGAGACTGCGCTGATCAAGGAGCAGGCCTTCAAAATAATAGGTAAGGTCATTGTCGGACGGCCCGTGCAGGCGGTCGTTATACGAAGCCTGGAACGAAAACGAGATGTCCTGGATATTGGTAAAGTCGGCAAAACCCGCTGTCTCTACCATTCCCCCGGACCAGATGACCCTCCCCTCGGAAAGCTCAAGCCTCCTGTCGGTGCCGGATATGGAAAAAAGGGCAAGAACGTCCCCGTCCTCGTAGACGCTTACAAAGCGGGGAACATTATACGAAAGATGCTCGAAGTCGGTGGTAAGGAATATCTCGGTAGTCAGGGAAACGTCGTTAAGATTTTCGCCCAGGAGACCGGGGGTATCAGGCAGGCCGGTAAAGGGCCTTATCAGTTCCGCCAGTTCACCCAGGGAAAAAGAATCCACCGAAAGGGATACCTCGAGCTGCCGGGGGTTAAAATCATAGGAACCGTCAAAGTCTATGCTCGCGAGCCGTACATCCTCATAGGACTCCATGTCCCTGAACCTGAGGGCCGAAAGCTCAAAAAACACGCTGTCCGCCGAGGGGCTTATCCTGGCGTCCAGGGCGGAAAGCAGCACCGGTCCCAGGGATACGCTTTCGCCGAAAATGGTAATGTCCCCGTCGCGGGTGCTGAAGCTGATATCCCCGCTGACGCCGCTCTGCCCCGAAAGGCTCAGTCCGTCCACCGAGGCCCTGCCGTCAAGCGCAAGAGGGCTGAAAGCCGCGGCGCCCTGAAAGGCAAACGAACCCTGGGGAAGGGTAAAATCAAGGGCCCTGACCCTGACCCCCTTTTCGTCGCCGTCGCCGTCAATGACAAAAGAAGCCCGCTCCGCTCCGGTCTCTCCCGGAACAGCGCCGGAGAGCGCGGCCGTATAGGCAAGGCCCTCATCCCCGCCGGTGAGCGAGGCCGAGCCCGAAACGTGCATGGCAAGCAGGTCCCGGTACCGCGCCCAGTCCCCGGTAAAGGTAAAAAGCTGGCCCAGGGAAAAATTTTCCGACCTGAACTCGCTATTAAGAACCCCCGACACCCGGTCGTACTTTGCGTAAAGATCAAAGGGCAGCCTGTCCTGTATTTTCCGCAGTTCAAAACCGCTTTCCGTAAGCGCGAGATTTACCGTAAGCGCCCGGGCGGAAAAGCTGTCTCCCCACAGGGAGGGAAAACTTAAATTAAGATTCCCCGAACGAAGATCAGCGGCCAGTTCCCCGCTGACCGTCCCGGTCATGCCTACCATAAATTTTCCAAGACCCGGAAGGCTTAAATCCCCCTCGCCATTGCAGCGCCCGTCCAGCACGATGCGCCTGTCCCGGACGCGGCCGTCAAAGGACAACTCTTCCAGGGTAAATTGCCTTTCGGCCCTGTACAACACCCTGCCCCGCCTGACCCTGATCCTTACGTTCTGGGGAAGCTTTTCCAGCGCCTGGAGCGAAAAACCCGTTTCCCCGGAGGCGGTCCCGCCGTCCCCCGGAGGAGAATCCCCCGGCATAAATTTTCCCCAGAACTCCGGGCTGGCGGCCCTGTCAATGACAAGGGAAGGAGCGTCAAGGCTTATGGACCTGAGGGAATCAAGGGGCCTGCCCCTCAGGATATCCCAGAGGGAATAGGAAAGCCTGAGCCGCGCGACACTCAGGACCGGTTCGCCCCGCTCCTGTATGCGCACAGAGCGGAGATCAAGGATGCCGAAAACCGAAGGGCCCATGGATTCGTACACTATGGAACAGCCCAGATAATCTTCGCCCCTCTGTATCAGCGTATCCCGCAGGGCGGTCATGCGCTGCTGTACCGAAGCCCTGAG
>JAIRXO010000040.1 GCA_031268255.1 Spirochaetaceae bacterium | reverse complement strand
CGTTCGGTTCTCCACCGTGCATAAGCCGCTTTAAATTCCTCATTGTTCATGGGCGCATCCAGTTTCGTAAGACCCTTGTAGCGGTAGTTGGAAAGACCATAGGGGGCGTACTGCCTCTCAAAGGGGTTAATCCGTTCCGCCACATACCCGACTGTATCTATGGAGTGGGGAATAATCACCGCGTGGTTGATGAGGAAAGCCTCCGCTTCGGCAAAGGCGGCATAGCGCGGGGCTTCGTCGGCGGTGAGCGAGAGCGCCCTTCTCACCAGGGCATAGTATTCATTCCCCATGGCAAGGGTGGCCGGCCGTTTGTTTACCGAGGGCCTTCCGTCTACCGCCTCGGAGGGCGCGTGGGACATGAAGTTATAGGTATTGCTTGCCGCCCGGAAAGGTTCTGTCCAGGTTTGGGGGTCCGCGTAGTCGGCGCCCCAGTTACACTTCATAAAGGCGTATTTACCGCTCCGGCGTACCGCGCCCAAAAATCCCGCCGAGGGGCCCGCTTCTACAATAATATCAATATAGTCGGTACCCAGAAGGGCTTCGAGCTGCTGCTCAACTATCTGACATTCCTTATCCCAGTTGGGGTCTGAGGATGTTGCCGGATTATAGGGCATCAGTATTTTAATGGGGAATTTTGCCCCTGCCGCCCGGAGTTCGGGAAGGGCTTTTTCCTTAAAGGCAAGGGCTTCGGCGGGATTAAAGCTGTCCCTGTCGGTGATGGCCTTTATGGCCGGATACTGGGTAAAATCCCTGCCGTCCCCTACGGCAAATTCCGGCGGGGTTATGGTATTGTTAAGGAGAACGGCGGGGTCCTCGGGATCACGCACCGCCAATGCCCTGAGCCGGTCCAGCCCGTGTAACAGGGACTGGCGGAAATTCTCGTTATTGACCGCGATGAGCCAGTTGTCCGGCTCGTAAGCCGCGTCAAACCGGGGTTCAAAATTGAAAGTATAAAAATAGGAATAGGACCGGTCCGGCCTGCTGTTATGCACAAGGTTCTTTGTGGAATCCCCGGAAAGCCATTGGCTTAAAATATCGGAATTTATTTCCGCATAGTCGATTTCCCCGCGGGTAAACATGGTAGGACCAAGCCTCAGCGCCTCGGCGTTATAGGTAAATTCAATCCGTTCGATAAGCACCGAATCAGGGTCCCAGTATTTTGAATTTTTGGTTAATATCCTTTCCTGCTGGGGCTTAAAGCTGCTGAGTATATAAGGGCCCGTGTAGAGCAGGGCTTCGTTGTCCCTGCCAAGGCTGGTTCCCCATTGTTCGGCAAAGGGTCCGTATACAGGAAGGTATGAACCATAGGAAAGAACGGTCAGAAAGAAAATGCAGGGGGATTCCATGGTGTATTCCAGGGTATATTTATCCACCGCCCTCACGCCGATATCTTCGGGGCGCAGGTTGAAGGACGCGGGATTGATGCCTTTGGCGGCGTAATACTCCTCAAGGGTTTTGTATTCGCCCCCGGCTACGGCATCAGATGCCTCCAATTTAGCCGCGCTTTGGGAAAAATACTCCGCGGCGTTTTTGATGATCCCGTCATACATATACTGGTTGCTGCTGTCGTTGACCGCCTCGCTTACATAATGGGCGCCGGATACCCAGTCCGCGGCGGTAAGCTCGGCCACTTCCTTTCCGGTATGGTCCACCCATTGTACCCCCGGACGTATCTTAAATGTCCAAACCGTATAATCAGCGTTATGTTCCCAGCTTTGGGCAAGGGCGGGTTTTGCTACGCCGTATTTGTCATATTCGACCAGGGTATCCACCAGGTTGGCAAAAACCGACATTTCGTTGGCATCGCTGGAAACCAGATAGTTGAGGGTGGCTACCTCCCCGGCATAGAGCCGGCGGTACACCGTTTTATCCGCCCCCTGTGCTGTGTTCCCTGAACAAGACATAAAAACCGTCAGGGCACATATAAGGGCCGCCGTTATTTTTTTCATCAATTTCCTCCTTAATAAGCATGCATAAAAATACAATAATTGGTAAATATATACAAGACGGCCCTTGCTTTTTTCTCCGCTTCGTGTTATAAATAAGTATCATCCATTGCGGGCGAGTAGGGGCATCCCCGTCTTTCCTGCCGTGGGCCAGAATTACCTTGCGGATCAAGACAGCCATACAGGAATGTGCGGCGGTTCTGATTATTGAGGGCCATTATCATGACTATGGGAATGAATGAGACTCCCTCCGCCAGCCGGACCCATATAGGGTTTTTTGGCCGGCGCAATACGGGAAAGTCGAGCCTCCTTAATGCCGTCGCGGGCCAGGATTTGGCCATTGTCTCGGAGCTGAAGGGAACCACTACGGACCCGGTCTCCAAGGCCATGGAACTTCTCCCCCTGGGGCCGGTGGTGATTATCGACACGCCGGGAATTGACGACGAGGGCGTTCTGGGGGAAGAACGGGTCCGCCGGACGAAGCGGGTGATGAACCGCATTGACGCGGCGGTGCTGGTTACCGAGGCGGGATCGCCGCCGTGCGGGGCCGAAGAGGAACTGGCCGCCCTTTTCAGGGAAAAGGGTATACCCTGTCTTGCGGCCCGGAACAAATGCGATCTGCTTAACGGGCCGCCGCCGCTATGCGGGGACGACGAAATTTTTGTCAGCGCCAGAGCCGGAACCAATATCAGTCTCTTGAAGGAAAGGATCGCCGCCATGGTTCCCTCCGGTGACGGGGAACGCATTGTAGGCGATCTTGTTTCGCCGTTAGATTTTGTGGTCCTGGTCGTCCCTATCGACAAAGCCGCCCCAAAGGGCCGCCTGATCCTGCCCCAGCAGCAGACTATCCGGGACCTCCTTGAGGCCGGCGCCATTGCCGTTACGGTGAAGGAATACGAACTAAAGTATACTCTGGAAAATCTTGGCAGGAAGCCCCGTATGGTGATTACCGACAGCCAGGTTTTTGCCAGGGTTTCCGCGGACACCCCGCGGGACATTCCCCTCACTTCCTTTTCTATCCTCTTTGCGCGGTACAAGGGCTTCCTTGACTCCGCGGTGAAGGGGGTGAAACGCCTCGACAGTATCGGCAGCGGCGACAGGGTGCTTGTCTGCGAGGGCTGCACTCATCACCGCCAGTGCGACGATATAGGAACCGTAAAAATTCCCCGGTGGATAAAGGAATACACAGGCGGGGCCCCGGACTTTGTCTTTACGTCGGGGGCCGATTTTCCTTCTGATCTTTCTCCCTATAAACTTGTCATCCACTGCGGGGGCTGTATGCTCAACGGACGGGAAATGCGGTTCAGGGAAAAATGCGCCGCCGATCAGAATGTGCCCATGACAAACTACGGAATTCTCATCGCCTTTATGCAGGGAATACTCAAAAGGAGCCTTTCCCTGTTTCCCTATATTCTTGAAGAACTGGAGGACTAAAATGGAAAGCGGCGCGATGAAACGGATTGCGGTAATAGGGGCTATCGTAGAACAGCCCCAAAAAAGCCAGAGGGCTTTTAACGAAACGGTTTCCCAGTACCGGGCAATCGTGAAGGGACGGATGGGGATTCCTTTTGATGATGAGGATACGGCGGTGATCGCCCTGACCCTCCAGGGAGAATTGGACGATATTAACGCCCTGACGGGAAAACTGGGGAACCTTCCCCATGTAACGGTGAAAACCGCGATATCGGGAAATCTTAAAAACGAAAAGGACACTTATGTATAACGCCGGATCTGAAAAAGCCGAAGAATTTATCTCCCGCGAAGAAATAGAGCGTACGCTGGAATACGCGCAACGCGTAAAAGATGATATGTCCGTTGTTGACAGTATTCTTGAAAAGGCCCGGGAGACAAAGGGCCTCAGCCACCGCGAAGCGTCGGTACTCCTTGCCTGTAACAACGAAGATAAGGTACATGAAATTTTTGACCTCGCCTTTGAAATAAAGCAGCAGTTTTACGGGAACCGTATCGTGTTGTTCGCCCCCCTGTATCTTTCAAATTACTGCGTCAACGGCTGTCTGTACTGCCCCTATCACCAGGGATCGGACATTCCGCGTAAAAAACTCTCCCAGGAAGAAATCCGCGCCGAAACCGCCGCGCTTCAGGATATGGGGCATAAGCGGCTTGCCGTTGAGGCGGGGGAGGACCCGGTCAACAATCCTATCGAGTATATCCTCGAAAGCCTTGATACGATATACGGCGTTAAGCACAAGAACGGCGCGATACGCCGGGTAAACGTAAACATCGCCGCCACCACAGTCGAAAATTACCGCAAGTTACACGACGCCGGTATCGGGACTTATATCCTGTTTCAGGAAACCTATGACAAGGCCGGATATGGGAGACTGCATCCCGCCGGGCCGAAACACAATTACGCGTACCATACCGAAGCCATGGACAGGGCAATGCGCGGCGATATTGACGATGTCGGACTTGGGGTGCTTTTCGGACTTGAGAATTACGCCTGCGAGTTTGCGGGCCTCCTGATGCACGCCGAACACCTTGAGGCGGTCTTTGGCGTCGGGCCCCATACCATAAGCGTCCCCCGGGTGAAACCCGCCCAGGGCGTTGACCCCGCCTCGTTTGACGGCGGCGTGAGCGACGATCTTTTCGCGAAAATCGCGGCCTGCATCCGCATAGCCGTTCCGTATACCGGCATGATTATTTCGACCAGGGAAGGGCAAGGTGTCCGGGAGAAACTTTTACGCCTGGGCGTGTCGCAGATAAGCGGCGCGTCCCGTACCTCTGTCGGCGGCTATGTTGATGATGAAGGCCCCGAAGAAGACACCCGGCAGTTTGAGGTCTCTGATACCCGAACCCTCGACGAGGTTATCAAGTGGCTCATTGATTTGGATTATGTGCCGAGTTTTTGTACGGCCTGTTACCGCGCGGGACGTACCGGCGACCGCTTTATGGAACTCTGCAAGAGCAAACAGATACTGAACTGCTGCCACCCCAATGCCCTGATGACCCTCAAGGAATATTTAATGGACTACGCCGCACCGGAGACATTCCGGGCCGGTGAAAGGTTAATCGAAAAGGAAATCGGCGCCATCCCAAAGGAAAAGGTCCGCGATTTGGTACGCAAAAACCTCGTGAACATACAAAACGGCCAAAGGGATTTCAGGTTATAACTCATGTTACGCGGTGGAGAAAAAGCGTGAAATTCAGTGACGATGAACTGCTTCACTATATCAGTTGCGAAGATACCGGTGAGACGGAGACTCTCTTTGCCGAGGCCCGAAAGGCCAGGGAGGAACATTACGGACAGAACGTA
>JAIRXO010000275.1 GCA_031268255.1 Spirochaetaceae bacterium | reverse complement strand
TGCGTATCCCTTTGCGGTTAAAAATTCTTCGACTTTTTCGAATTTGAGGTAAATTTCTTGAATTGTGTCCTTAACCTGTTTGGCTTCACCGGGGGGGTAGGGCGCGCCCGGCGGGCTCGCCCGCAGGGGGGCGCGTCGCTTATGCGGCAAGGGCGGACGGCGGCGGGGAAATGCGCCCCCTTTTATATGCGTATCCCTTTGCGGTTAAAAATTCTTCCTTGTCCGTGTTGTCAGTGTGGCCGGTGGTTCTTCTTCTTTTGTTGTTTATTTTGAAGCTAGACCAGGTAATTTTTCCCGTCTTATACTAAAATAACATCATAGCGAACCAAGCGGAGGAGGCGTGGTGAATCAGGACCATGAGGTAAGAACCGCGGACAGGTTCAGGCACAGCGTTGGTTTTTCCCTCGGTATTACTACCTGTATGGTCTTTCTTGTCATGGCCGTATCAGTGGCCGTGGTGAGTTTTTTTATGTACCGCACCGGGTATCATGATTACAGCAACCGGCTTTGCCTGAGCGCCAATGCCCAGGCTGTGTACTATATTGACGGCGACGCGGTTGAGCATTTTCTGCTGACCCTGGAAGCCGATGAAGAGTACATTATTTTTGCGGAGAAACTTGACGGGCTTAAAACGATCATAAACGCGACGTCCTTTTATATTATGGCCCAGTCAGCCTTTCCCGGCCAGCTCGTGTATATTTACGACAGCCCGTCCGGGGCGGCTGTCTCGCCGTGTCATTCCCTGGGAAGGCTTGAGTCAAAAGAAGATTTTCCCGGCGCCAACGAGGCCCTTGCCGGCAGGGGTTCAGAACGCTCGGAATACTATAAAGACGAGCTTTACGGAGAGCTGTATTACGCCTATGCCCCCATACGGAATTCCCTCGGGGAGGTGGTGGCCTTTGTGGGGACCGATATTGACCTCAGCCTCATGAGTTCCCGGCTGAAACTCTACCGTCTGGTTCTCTTTCTCATCGTGATGTTCAGTTTCGCGGTCTTTATCACGGTTTTTGTTTTACTGGTCAGGCGCACCCTCAGTTCTCCCCTGTCCCTGGTCATGCGCGGCATGGACGCCCTTGCCCGGGGCGAAACCGGATTTAAGGCCCCCGAAGCGGAATCGGAAAAAGGCAGCGAACCGGAGCGGCTTGCGAAAACCATGCAGGCTGTCGCCGAAAGTATTTCCGGCCTTATACGGGATATTGAATTTATAATGGAATCGGTTCGTTCCGGTTATCTGGACAGGCGCGCCGACGGACAAGGGTACCGGGGCGAGTATTACCATATTATTACCGCGGTCAACCGTACCCTCGATGTGGTATGCAGCCACTTTGACGCTGTTTCGGGCGGCATCGCGTTTTTCGGGCTGGGTAAGAAAATGCGCTACGGCAATCACGGTATGGCCGAATTCCTTGCCCTCCACGGCTTTGATCCCGAAGCGGATGATTTTTTCCCCGGCCTTCTGGGCCGTGACGGGGCGGCCCTGCTTGACCGGAAGATTTCCGATTTTCTCCTGGGAAGCGAAACCGAGATACTTATACGGGAACTGAGTGTCAAGGACACCCTGGGACAGCCCAGGCATTATACCCTGAGCCTCCTTTGGGTTGACCTTAACCGCGAAACCGGGCGGGATACGGACCAGGCCTCGATAATGATGCTCGTAAGCGATACCACCGGCCTTGTTAAGGCGAGGGAGGACGCCGAACTGGCAAGCCGCGCCAAGGGGCAGTTTCTTTCACGCATGAGCCACGAAATCAGAACGCCCCTTAACGCCATCATAGGAATGTCCCAGATAGCCAAAAATTCCCGTGACCTGGGTAAAATACAGAACTGCCTCAGGCAGATAGAAAGTTCCTCCCAGCACCTTCTGGGCATCATCAATGACATACTTGATTTTTCAAAAATCGAGGCCGGAAAGCTGACCCTGGAAAGCAAACTCTTTTCCCTTTCGGAAAACCTGGACTTTGTGCTTGCCATGGTTCGTTCCAGGGGCAGCGAAAAAAAACTTACCATAACGTCCCGTCTTGAAAATATACGCAATGACGGCATTGTTACCGATGCCCTCCGCCTTAACCAGGTATTGCTCAATCTGTTATCCAACGCCCTCAAATTCAGCCCTGAGGGAAAAACCATAGAAGTCGGCGTCAGGGAAATCGACGGAAACGGGGACGGGAGCGTGTACCAGTTTAGCGTGAAGGACGAGGGCATTGGCATAGCCGGCGATGAGATAGGAAAACTTTTTAACCCCTTTGAGCAGGCCAATGTTTCGGTCACCAGGAAGTACGGCGGAACGGGCCTCGGGCTTTCAATCTCGAAAAACCTTGTCGAAATGATGGGCGGCCGCCTGTGGGTTGAAAGCGAAGAAGGCAGGGGCAGCGTGTTTACCTTTACCATACGGGTAAAATCACAACCCCGCGCCGAATCCGGATCGGGACGGGCGGCGCTGATAAGCAGCCCCGAGCGGAAATACGATTTTCACGGCAGGCGCATACTCATTGTCGATGATGTGGAAATCAACAGGGAGATTCTTTCCGGGCTTCTTGGCGAGACAGGCATGGAAATGGAATACGCGGAAAACGGCCGCGAAGCCCTGGATAAATACCGTTCACGGAACGCCGGATATTACGACCTCGTGCTGATGGACATGCAGATGCCGGTCATGGACGGCTGCGAAGCCACCAGGGAAATACGCGAGTTTGAAAAAACCATATCCGGCGCGGAACATGAAGGCGGCATTGCCGGCCAGAGTCCTTCCGGGCGGAGACAGGTTCCTGTTATCGCCATGACGGCCAACGTGCTTAAAGAGGACGTACAGCGTGCCCTTGATTCGGGCATGGACGGCCATCTGGGAAAACCCGTGGATGTCAACTCCCTCCTCTCCCTGCTGGAAAGCTACTTCGGCTCCCGGGAGCCTTAGGCTTGGAATAAGTTAAGGGACTTTATATGCCGTCCGCTTACTTTTCGGTGAGGTTGCGTACTCCGTCCCAGCCTGGTTCGGGGGGGTAGGTAATAAAGGTAACGCAGCGATTGAGGAACACTTTGGAAGCCTCGTCGTCCGGGTATGCCGAGAGGATATTCTCAAAGGCGCTCCTGGCCGCCTTAAAATCTTTTTGCTCAAAGAGATCGAGGGCTTTATCAAAGCGGTCTACCATGTCAATCATTCCGCTTTCGGCGTTTTCCCTGAGGCATATTACTTCCCGGAGCCTGATCGGTTCATTGATACCCACGACCCTGACCCGGTCAAGCCGGCGGGTGAACAGGGCGTCTTTTGTTTCCTGTACGGTTTCGTCAGAGGCGAGTATCCAGGTGCCG
>JAIRXO010000196.1 GCA_031268255.1 Spirochaetaceae bacterium | reverse complement strand
GACAGCGCGATGATAGCGAAGATAACCCGGCTGTGGGCCGAACAGAACGGAAGCAGATAGCACAGGGGCCTCCTATGCACAGGAGTGGGGGGTAGCGTAATAACAAACGCTTGCGCGTTTGTTATTTTGGAGTTTTGCGGAGCAAAACTCCGCTTTGCCCATAAAGGGCAAGCGTTTTTATGGAGCGGAGGGGGGCCGGACGAACAATCCCATTGCGCGGCGGCGGTGGGGAAACAGGCCCCCCTTCAAAATTTGCCAGGGCTATACAGAAGGCCCCTGATACTGCCGATACAAATATGATGAAACATTTGAAAGTTTTGGGGGCTTTTTTGGGGTTTTTTCTGCTTTCCGCCCCGCTTTTTCCGTCTACCCTCTCGGTCATGGTCGTGGAGACCGGGGTAAACGAAAATACGCCGAGGCTTGACGCGTCGAGCCTCTGGGAAGGCGGCCTCATGGATGTGTGTTTTGACACCGGCCATATTGTTACCAACGCCCCCATACTCCGCCTTGAGCGAAACCAGGTAAGGCCCTACCCGGATGAAGTCCTCCTGGACCTGGGCGATGCTATTGAAAGCGGTGTTGAATACTATATTCTGGCGGTACTGGATTATGAAATTCTCCCGGACGATACGTCCGCGTACCGGCCCCGTTCCATTGCACTGCGTTTTGTTCAGCTTGCCCCCCGCAGGGTTCTTTTTGAGGTTCACTATACGGGAAACCCCCAGGCGACTCTTGCCGAAGCGTCCCGGCAGGCGAAAGAGGCTGCCAGGGTATTGCTCACACATTTTGAAGGATAGGGTATGAAAAAGCACGCACTGTTTTTCGCCGTCCCCGTACTCATGGCCGTGATGAGTTCAGGGTCTGTATGGGAAGGAGCGGCTGCGCTCAGTTCCAACGGGGAACTTCCCGATTCGGGCTATTACGCCGCCTCAAGTTCCTTTCCCCGGAATACGGTTGTTGATGTTACCAATCTTGAAACCAGAAAAACCGTCAGGGTCATTGTGGCCGGCCCCCTGGAATCACCGGGCCTGCTTGCCCTCCTTTCGCGGGACGCCGCTTCTTCCATTGGGCTTTCAAGCCGTTCTGTCGGGCGTATACGCATTTCCCAGCCGGCTGATCCGGTGGCTTTTTCCCGCTTTACCAGCGGGGGCGCTTCCAGCGGCGGGGACAGCGGGGACAGCGACTTTGACCCCAGGGCGGCGGTAGCGGCGAATTATCCGCATCTGCTCGGGCCTGTGGATGGGGCGGCGCAAGGTTCCGTTTCGGAAAGCTATACCGGCATGGCCATTGTCGACCTGCCCCGGGACGGGTTTACCCCGGCCTCCGCGGGAAGTCCTGACGAGGGTATACAGGGAGAGCCGGAGGCCGAAAGCGCCTGGGTCTATCCTGAGGAAATCGCCGGCGGGTCTGCCCTGGCCGAAACTTCCCCGCCCGAAAATCTCCCGCCTGAAAATCTCCCGCCGGAAACCGGCTACGACCTTCCTGATTACACTGCCCCTCCGGGTGAACCGGAACTGGCGGAAGAACGTTACGAAGATATTCCCGAATACGAGGTCCCGCACGAGGTTCCGCCCGAACTAAGCGAAATGCCTTTCAGCCCGCCTGAGGAAATTCCCGGCGAACTTCCCGAAGTAACACAAAACGATGGTGTGGGCGAGCCGGGCATAATCAGCGAAATTACCCTGATTCCGGCTGAGGAAAGGCCGCCTGAATACACAGGGGAAATGCCCGGCATGGCTGAGTATGCTCCAGTGACGCCCGAAGTACAGCCGGGAGGAATCGCGGGAGCGCCCTCGGGAGTATCCGGCGCCATGTTCTCCGTGCCGCTCATTTCCCAGCTTGAAAACGGAAAATACTACCTTCAGCTTGGCGCGTATTCCTATACCGATTTGGTAGAGGCCGAACTTTCGCGCCTGGGAAGGACCTATCCCCTTGCCGTACAACTGGCCGGAGCGCCTGAGAGGCCCCTGTACCGCATACTTGTCGGCCCGGTCAATATGGGCGAAAGCGGCGCGCTGCTCCAGCGTTTTAAGAACACCGGCTACAGCGACGCGTTTATCAGATCGTATCCATGATGCGGATTTTGAAACCGCTTCGCTCTATTAGACAAAAAAAGTAAAAACCGGTATACTGTTCCAGAGGACAGTATGAAAACCGTATATCTGGGCATGACCGCGGATATTATCCATCCCGGCATCATAAACATAATCCGCCAGGCTTCCCTGCACGGGGAAGTGGTGGCGGGTCTTTTGACCGACAAAGCAATAGCAAAATACAAACGTCTTCCCTATTTATCTTATGAACAGCGTAAACTGGTTGTGGAAAGTCTTAAAGGTATAAGCAGGGTGGTTCCCCAGGAGGACTGGAGTTATATCCCCAATCTCAGGGCTTACAGGCCCGACTGCATTATCCACGGCGATGACTGGAGGACCGGTATACTGAGCAAGGAAAGGGAGGATGTGTACCGTGTCATGGCGGAACTGGGCGGCGAAGTCATCGAGATTCCCTACACCCAGGGCATCAATTCCACCGCCTTTGCCGAATCAATTCGTTCTATAGGCACTACCCCGGACCTGAGGTTGAAAAGCCTCCGGCGTCTCATAGACGCTAAACCCCTGGTTCGCATAATGGAAGCCCATTCGGGCCTTTCGGGCCTTATTATCGAAAACGTCGAGGTTCTCAAGGATGACGGGGTACACCGCTATGACGGGATGTGGTCATCAAGCCTTACCGATTCAACCAGCAAGGGCAAGCCCGACATAGAGGCCGTTGACATTACCACAAGGCTCCAGGACCTGACCCAGATACTCGAATGTACCACCAAGCCCATTATCTATGACGGCGATACTGGCGGCATCGCGGAGCATTTTGTTTTTACCGTGCGCACCCTGGAACGCAACGGCATATCCGCCGTAATCATCGAGGACAAGACGGGCCTTAAAAAAAATTCCCTTTTCGGAACCGACGTTCAGCAGGACCTTGCCCCAATCGGGGAATTTTCGGAAAAGATACAGGCGGGCAAACGGGCCCAGGTAACGAAGGATTTTATGATTATCGCCAGGCTCGAAAGCCTCATAGCCGGCGGCACTGTTGACGAGGCTCTGGAGAGGGCCCTTGCCTATATAGCGTCAGGCGCCGACGGCATTATGATACACAGCAAGGAAAAGTCAGGCGAAGATATCAGGGATTTCTGCGGGCGTTTCAGAAAGGAATACGCCAAAATACCCCTGGTGGCCGTCCCGACTACCTATAACGGGGTCAGCGAAGCCGAACTCATTTCCTGGGGCGTCAATATAGTCATCTATGCCAACCACATGCTCCGTTCTTCCTATCCCGCCATGCTTAAAGCGGCCCGCATCATTCTCCAGCATGAGCGTTCCCTGGAGGCCGACGAACTGTGCATGCCTATAAAAGAGATACTGGAACTTATCCCGGGAACAAAGTAAGGGGGCATCATGCTTGACACGGCGCTTTTCGGCGCGGCGCTGAAAAACGAGGGCTTTGATTTTTACAGCGGCGTTCCCTGTTCTTTTTTGAAAGACCTCATCAACTACGCGGTCAACGAGGCAGAATATGTCATGGCCGCCAATGAGGGAGACGGCGCGGCTGTCTGCGCCGGGGCCTGGCTTGGCGGCAGGAGACCTGTTCTGCTCATGCAGAATTCGGGGCTGGGTAACGCGGTGTCGCCCCTGACCAGCCTCAACGCCGTATTCCACATTCCCGTCCTGGGCTTTGTGTCCCTCAGGGGGGAACCGGGTCTTGGCGACGAACCCCAGCACGAACTCATGGGGGTTATCACCGGCAAAATGCTGGAAGTGATGAACATTGACCACGCTGTTTTGTCCGTTGTCATGGATACGGCTCTGGCCCAGCTTGACGCCGCCTCAAAAATCATTTCCCTGGGAAAGCCCTTTTTCTTCATTGTAAAAAAAGGAACCTTTACCAGGGTGGCCCTGAGGGATGACAAAAAACCCCCCGCCATGGAAAACGGGCCCCGCCGCATGGATATGCTCAGGGCGATCAAGGAAGGGGGAGGGGAGGACGCCGTATACCTGGCCACCACGGGTTTTACCGGCAGGGAGCTTTACGAACTCGGCGACGGCCCCAACAACCTCTACATGGTCGGTTCCCTGGGCTGCGTCTCCTCCCTGGGCCTGGGCATCTCCCTTGCCCTGCCCCAAAAAAAAATCATCGTTATAGACGGAGACGGTTCAATACTCATGCGGACAGGTTCCCTGGGGGTAACTGCTTATTACAAACCCGCGTCTCTTCTCCATATACTCCTTGACAACCGCGCCCATGAGACAACCGGAGGGCAGTTTACCGTTTCGTCCGGGGTGGATTATCCCCTGCTTGCCAGGGCCTTTGGCTATCCCCGTTCCGTCAGGGTTTCTGGCCCCGAAGAACTGTTAAAAGAAAGCGCCGCCTGGAAGCGTGAAGGCGGCCTGCTTTTTATACACGCGCCCATACGCATGGGTTCGCCCGAAAAACTTTCGCGGCCTGTTATAAAGCCCCCCGAAGCCGCCGGGCGGCTCAGGGCCTTTCTGGGAGTTACAGAATGATACGCGAAGCAGTTATCATGGCCGCGGGTCTTGGCACAAGGCTCAAGGAAAAAACCGTCTCCATGCCCAAGGGCTTTCTGCGTATAGGGGAGCTTCCCATAGTTGAATGGTCTGTACGAAAACTCATCGCTTCCGGCATAGAAAGAATCATCATAGGAACAGGCCACTGTTCACAGTGGTATGAGGAACTGGCGAAAAAGTACCCGCTTATAGAACTCGTATACAACGGGGATTACGCCGCAACGGGCAGCATGAAAACCCTTGCCCTCTGCGCCGAAAAACTTACGGGGGCGGCCCTGGTTCTTGAGTCAGACCTCATCTATGACGCCGCGGGCCTTTTCGTCCTAGTCAACGACCCCAGGCCCAATGTGATACTCGCGTCGGGGAAAACCAATTCGGGCGACGAGGTATACCTTGAGGCAGGACCAAAACAACTGCTCACCGGGAATTCAAAAAAGAAAGAAACCCTTGCTTCCGTCTACGCCGAACTGGTGGGGATAAGCAAGCTCGAAAAGCACACCCTCTGCGCCATGGGCGATTACTGCCGCGCCCATAGCCTTGACATACCCGGCCTGGAATACGAGGCCGCCATGTCGGCCCTGAGCAGGGAAGCCGTGGAAGGGAAACGGGACAAAAAATTCGCCATAGGGATACGCAAAATTGAATATTACGCCTGGCGCGAAATAGACGACGAGAGCCACTACGAAATGGCCAGAGGGGAAGTCTACCCCCGTATACTCGAAAACGAATCGCTCCGCGCCGTGCGGAGAGAAGTGCTCCTCAATCCGGGCCCGGCGACCACCAGCGACAGCGTTAAATACGCCCAGGTCGCGGCGGATATCTGCCCCAGGGAAAAAGAATTCGGCCAGGTCATGGCATGGATATGCGATGAACTTTCCGCCATGGTAAGCGAAACAGGCGGCGTAAAAACCGTGCTTTTTGGCGGTTCGGGGACCGCCGCCGACGAGGTGATGATTTCTTCCTGCACCGGGCCCGGCAGACTCCTCATCCTCGACAACGGCGCCTACGGTGAACGCTTCGGCAAAATCGCCGCATCCTATTCCATACCCCACGAAGTATACAAAAGTTCAGGCAGCGCCCTGCCCGATACCGGAGCCGTAAAAAAGAAACTCCTTGACGGGGGCTTTACCCATTTCGCCCTGGTCTATCACGAAACCACCACCGGGCTTCTCAATCCGGTTCCCGAACTCTGCCGCTTTTCCCGGGAACACGGCATCACCACCATAGTTGACGCGGTAAGCGCCTTTGCAGCGATACCCATTGACATGGAAAGGGACGGCATTGATTTTATGGCCTCAACGTCCAACAAGAACATACAGGGCATGGCGGGAGTGGCCATGGTGTTCTGCGGCAAAAACGCCCTCGAAAAAATAAAAGACTATCCCATGCGGAGCTATTACCTTAACCTCCAGGACCAGTACAGCCATTTTGAAAAAACAGGCCAGACCCGCTTTACCCCGCCGGTGCAGACCCTCTACGCCCTGAGACAGGCCATCATCGAGGCCAAGGCCGAAACCATCGTTAAACGCTATGAGCGTTATGCGGCCTGCTGGCGCGTCCTTGTCAGGGCGGTAAAGGAACTGGGCCTGTCCATGCTGCTCCCTGAGGAGGCCCAGTCAAAACTGATTACGGCCATCAGGGAGCCCCCGTCCGGGACCTACAGCTTCGACCGGTTCCATGACCTCGCGCGGGAACAGGGCTTTACCATTTATCCGGGCAAGCTCGCAAACGCCCTGACCTTCAGGATAGCCAATATAGGGGATATACGGGAAAGCGAAATGGAACGTTTTACGGTTTTTCTTTCCGAATACTTTCGGAATATATGAAGGGGGGCGCATTTCCCCGCCGCCGTCTGCCGTTGCCGCCTAAGCGTCGCGCCCCCCTGCACTCCGAAGGTTTTTGCTCCGCAAAACGCTTCTCCGTTACCCTCTCAGAAAAAATTGAATATTAACCACCGACCACACTGACGACACGGACAGCACTTTCATTAAAGGTGTCAGTCACCATTTATAAGCTGGAATTTCTGACAAAAA
>JAIRXO010000164.1 GCA_031268255.1 Spirochaetaceae bacterium | reverse complement strand
ATTGAGTTATTTGAGACTTTCAGGTATTTCGCTGGGATTTTTGTTTAATTTTAATGTACGATCATTTAAAGATGGTATACGACGAATTGTTTTGAATGACAAAACTTCTTCGACTTTTTCGACTTCGCGGTAAAAATCCGTGGAGCAAGTTTAGCCGCTCTGCGGCGGGGTTGGTTGATTTTCAATCTATAGGGAGTGGAGCAAAAAGGTGAAATTTGAACCCTGGATAGGCTATACCTCATCACGGTACATATCCTCCCGGAGAAGGGACAAGTCATCTCCTTCTTCGGTGCTTGCCGTTATGGGTATATGTACCGGCGTGCTGGCCCTCATCGTTATCATCGCGGTGATGAACGGCTTTCAGCTCGGCTTTATCGAAAGCATACTCGAAATATCTTCGTTCCATGTCAGGGCCGAACTCCCCGGTGACGGGGAGGCGGCCCTGGAGACGCTTCGGGAACTCCCCGGCGTGCGCTCGGTGCTTCCCTTCAGGGAACTCCAGGCCCTGCTCAGGGGCAGACGGAGCGGGCCCCAGGTCGCCATGGTACGGGCGCTGCCTGAAAATACCGCTGCCCTTGACGCGGGCATGATGAAAAAACTTGTCTTTGAATCAGGCTCATTTGATTTGGGCAGGGAACATTCCATACTGCTTGGCGCTGAACTTGCCCGGCGGCTGGCCGTCGAGACCGGCGATGAGGTCAGCGTCATTTCGGTATCGGGAATTATCCCGGGCGAGATGGAAACAGAGAATGTCCCTTTCACGGTACGGGGAATATTCCGTTCGGGTTTTTACGAATACGATTTGGGCTGGGCCATTATCAATATCGAAGAAACCCCCGTCCTCCAGGGCGCGGGAACCCTGTACGGGGGAATCAAGCTCCATAACCGCTGGCAGGACGAGAGAACCCTTAACGCGGTAAAACGTCTCGGCGTCTATAATCCGGTTTCCTGGCGTGAATACAACCGGGCCTTTTTCGGCGCCCTCAGAATGGAAAAACTTTTGATGTTTGTCCTTGTGGGGCTGATTTTTATCGTGGTCGGCCTCAATATCTACCAGTCCCAGCGGCGCTTTGTCCTCGAAAGGCGGGAAGAAATAGGACTCCTCAGGGCCGTGGGGGCCGGCGAGAGGGCCGTGCGCCTTGTCTTTACCTACGACGGCTTTATCATAGGTTTTTTGGGCGCGGGCATTGGCCTTGCCATTGGTCTTCCCATAGCCTTCAACATAGGTCCCTTTTTCGGCATAGTAGAAACAGTGGTAAACGGCGCGGTGCATGGCCTCAACAGTCTTGTGTCCGCCCTTACCGGAAGTTCGGGCCTCCCAGGCGGGGACTTCGCGATATTTTCTCCCGCCGTATTCTATATCAAGGAAGTTCCCAGCAGGATCATACCCCATGAGGTGCTGTTGATATATCTTTTCGGCCTGCTTTCGGCCACCACAGCCGCGTGGCTCGCCTCGGGAAAAATTTCCCGCATCAAACCCGCGGAGGTACTGCGTTATGAGTAATGCAAACGGCAGTCAGGAACAGGAAATTCGGAAAACCCTGATAGAAGTAAAAGACGCGGTAAAGACCTATGCGTCGCCGTCGGAAACCCTCAAGATACTCACGGGAGTAAGTTTTTCCCTTGAGCGGGGCAGTTCCCTGGCCATAACCGGCGAATCGGGCAGCGGCAAAAGTACCCTGCTCAACATACTGGGCGGCCTTGACCGCTTTGATTCAGGCTCGGTAACAGTGTATTCGCCAAAGACAGGCAGCGTGGAACTGGGAAGCCTCTCGGAACACGGCCTTACCGGCTACCGGAGGAACCAGATAGGGTTTATCTTTCAGTTTCACTATCTTCTCAGGGACTTTACCGCCCTGGAAAACGTCATGCTTCCGGCCTACATAGCCGGTATGCCGAAAAAAGCCGCCCTGGAACGGGCCGAAACCCTGCTTGGGGATGTCAGGCTCGGCGAAAGAAGCCGCCATTACCCTTCCCAGCTTTCAGGCGGCGAACGCCAGAGAGTGGCTGTGGCCAGGTCCCTGGTGAATGACCCGGATATGGTGCTGGCCGACGAGCCAACAGGCAATCTTGATCCGGGAAACAGCGGCATGGTAGCCGAACTCCTCTATGCCCTCACCGAAAAATGGGGCAAGACCCTCATCGTAGTTACCCACGACCAGGCCCTTGCCGCCAGGGCGGAGCGGCATTATGTGCTACAGTCGGGCATACTCTTTGACCCCCGCGCCGCTGAAACGGACAGCACGGAAAACTCAGGCGAATCGGAAACCCCGGACAGCGCAGAGAACCCGGACGGTATGGAAACCCCGGGCGCCGGCGGACCGGAGGCCCTGTCTTGAAAAACCGCGTTTTCCGGGGCAGTCCCGGCGTCTTTATAGCCCTCCGCTACCTTCTTGGCCGCGCCCACGAAGGCGGCAGGTATCTTCAGGGAGCCGCCATAGGCATAGCGGTAAGCCTCATACCCATAGTAGTTACCCTCATCGTCGCCGACGGCATGATACGGGGCATCACCGACCGTTACCTCGAAATGGGAACAGGCCACCTCGAAGTCTACGACTACGCGAATCCCGACGCCCTGGAAGCCTCGGTCCAGACCATCAGGGACATGGAAGGCGTAAGGGGCGTATGGCCCGAGCGCCACGGCCTCGGCGTACTGGTAAGCGGAAACGGCAAAGTAGGGGCCAATATCCGGGCGGTAGAACCGTCGTTCTGGACATCGGGAGGGGCGGAGCGTTTTCTTGTTACCCTTGAAGGAAGCCCGGTGCTGGAAACCGACCGCGAAGTCCTGCTCGGCGAGGCCCTGGCCGGGAACATAGGCGCCAAAGTAAACGATACAGTGCGTATAATGACCGTCAGAACCGGCAATGACGGCCGCCTCATACCCCGGCTCACCCCCTTCACCGTCAAAGGCATAGTGTCCTCAGGCTACCGGGAACTCGACGCCATGTGGTGCATCATGAACTACACCATGGGAAAGCGCCTTCTTTCGGATGAATTCTCGTATTCGTACCTCATGGTTAAAATCGACGAACCCTATACAAAGGCCGACGAATGGGCCGTTACCATCGCCGGAACCCTCGGTTCAGGCTTCGGCGTCTATACCTGGAAAGAACTCCAGCGTTCCCAGTACAGCTCCTACGAATCAACCAGACAGCTTCTTGTCCTCATCATGGCCCTCATCGTGATCATCGCCGCGGTCAACGTTTCCTCCGCCACCGCCATGCTGGCCATAGAAAGACGGCGGGATATGGCGGTACTCAAGGCCTTTGGCGCGAGCCCCGGAGGAGCGGCCCGTATCTTCCTCTGGGGCAGCCTCCTTACCGGCATTACCGGCGCCATAGGCGGCATAAGCCTGGGCCTCATCATAGGATCGTCAATAAACCACATCATACGGGCCCTCGAAAGCATACTCAGCCTTTTTTCGCGCCTCACCGGCGGCGGC
>JAIRXO010000146.1 GCA_031268255.1 Spirochaetaceae bacterium | reverse complement strand
TTGTTTTCTGAGGCTCCACACATCGCCTTCCCGCCTTGCCGCTATGAGCCGCTCGTTACGCGCTATGAGGGCCTGCATCTCTGTTTCTTTAAGGGAAAAAGATTCTTCCGCCAAACGGGCAAGCTCCGCCCCGAAACGATCCCGGTTTTCCGGCGATACATAGATGAGAAGTTCAGGGCAGCTTCCGCTGAGACGTTCCCGGTATTGGGCAAGGACCGCGCTGGCCGTTTCTCCGGCCTTCTCCCTGAAAAGCGCCAGGTCCGTCTCCAGGTCGTAGCCTTCCTCATAGGGCCGTATAGAAAGGGGGTCTCCTGTCTCGCTGTCCCGAAGCGGCTTTCCGTCTCCGTCAAGATGAAAGGTCAGGGCCGCGCTTTCCCGGCCCATGACAGCCGCGGCGGTGTTGGCAAGTTCTTCCCAGCCTGAGCCAAAGAAACGCTTTACAAGCCACTGGGCAAAACGCCATTCCAGTTCTTCCTCGCTCCATGCGTCCAGTTCCCGTCCCGCCTGGGCGATGAGTTCCCTGTCGCCTGAAAGGGCAAGGGCCGTCCTTTCCCAGGCGCTTCGCGCCAGCTCCAGTCCCCGCCGGGCCTCACTCATCCAGGCCTCGGGGGTCAATTCCCGGTCAGCCCTTTCAAAATAATGCTGATACCTGTTCCGGTCAAACCCCAAAACACCAGGGTCTGTCTGGGCATAAAGACGCGGCAGAATCGCCGCGAAAAACATACATATACATCCGGCTGTAAAAATTTTTTTTGAATGATTGCGATGTCTGGTCATACCGTACTCCGCAAAAGAACATACTGCCTGCCATGCAGACTCCTTTCCGTAAGATTGCTGTAAGGTATTAAGGCCCGGCGCTGTATCCTGCTTTGATTTTTTTGGAATTTTTTTAATTTTTTCTGAACAGGGACGGAAACCTGATTGCCAGGGAAGGAAGCAGGGTAAGGGCGCAGATGGCCGAGCTTCCCACGCCAAGACAGCTTACCAGGGCCAGGGTACGGACCAGTGTGTTTACCGCGCCGGAGAGGAAAAGAAAGGGAATGGACCCCAAAACCGTGGTAAGGGTTGTGGCGAGAAGGGGATAGAATTTTTTTCTCAGGGCCCGGTAGAGTACCGGCATTGCCGGAAAAGAAGTTTTTGCGGGCATACCCATTATCGAAGATGAAAGTTCCCCGGCGCAGAGAACAGCGGCGTTCACCGCCATTCCGCTCACCGCCACAAAGGCGCAGGCCGCCTCTCCACTTACAGGACTTCCGGCAATACACAGGGCGGGCAGTGCCAAGGACGGAGGCACCACCGCGAGAATGACCAGGGGCATGGTAAATGATTCGTGTACCGCGCCTATGACAAGGTAGCAGAAGAAGAGGGCCATGACAAAAAACCAAAAGGTTCCTGAAAGGGCCTCGGCCTGTTTTACCGCTTCCCGGTCAAATTCAACACTGTACCCAGGGGGGAGTTCCATGCCTTCCAGAACCGATGCCAGTTCTTCCCTGACCTTTCTCGGGTCCATGTTTTTTGTCCGTACCGAAAAACCGGCGGTGCGTCTCCTGTCCTCTCTCCGTATGCTTGAAATCTCCCGGTCCGTTTCGGAAACAACAAGCGTATCAAGGGGAACGGGACCGTTTCCTGAAAGTACATAAAGCGTATCCAGGTCCTTTTTGAACGGCCTCGGGGAAGGAAGTCCCCGGACCCGCACATCGGTCTCGCCGCTGCCGTCTACCCGTTTATACGCCACAGGTCCTTCAACAGAGCGGCGGACCAGATCACCGATGGCCGCGAAACTTATGTTCTCCCCGGCCAGCCTTTCCCGGTCAGGCATGAACGAGAGGCGTCTGCTTCCTTCCTTAAAGTTAAGGACTGTTTCCAGAACCGGCGCCAGACCCGAACACAGGCGCGCCATGTCCACGGCAAGGGAACGGCACTTGTCGTCATCATCACCGGCTATGGTTATTTCCCAGATATTTTCTCCTGCCGGCGCTTCGGGTATATACACAAAGCCGCCCGGGACAGGTATGGCCCTTGCCGCTTCGCGCACCCTGTCTCCGTCAACAATATCAGGATCAAAAGAAACCAGTACCGATCCCGACGCGGGCCTGGCGCTGGTCTGAACCGCCCTGATACCGGGAAGGGCACGGAGGCTTTCAGCGTAGGGTATCAGGGACCGGTCAACTTCTTCCATGAGAACGCCTCCCCGGAATTCAACCCTGGCATAGACAGAATCCTCTGACGGCAGGCTCCCCGCCGAGGCGCCTGAAAGAAACAGGGCCAGAAAACCGGCGGCACTGACAAGGAGCCAGAACAAAGGCATGAGAAGGGGCTTTGCCGCTGCCAGGCGCACGATCATAATCAGGATGATTCTTATACGGCGCGACAAAAAACGTATGGGCCTCATGACCGCCATACTGTTCTTGCTTCCGTTCCCGGAGCCAGGGTTTCTCCGCATATCCCAGAAAAGAAGGGGCGGAAGCAGAAATATTGAAGAAAGAAGCGCCGACAGGGTAACAGCGCCCGCAGCCCAGGCTATGGCGCTTACGCCGCCTGAGAGGGACTCAAGACCGAGAAGGGGAATGAGCGCGGCTATGGTCGTCACCGACGACGAGACAAGGCCGGGGAGCAGTTTGGAAAGGGCCTGCCGTCCCCTGTCCAGAGTACGCGCCGGGGCCAGGCCGCCGGTACAAAGTATGGCGGCGTCGACAGCACTTCCCGCGCCGGAGGCAAGCCCGGCAAGAACCATACGGTCAAGGCTAAAACCCAAAACACTGAGCAGGGCCGCGGCTTCAATAAGCATGAAGGGAACGGCAAGGGCCGCAAAACACGCGGGAAGCGGCGAAGCCGAAGCGAAACAGGCCGACGCAAGGGCAACCATGAGCGCCCCTGAGATGGCCGCCTTGAGAATGGAAGCGTAGGCCCGCGCTTCTTCCGCCCCGCGGTCCGACAGCACGAAAAAATCAACAGCCCTGTCCGCGTTGTTCCGCGAAGGCGGTCCTTTCTTAAAGCGTTCAAGTTCTCTTTTTATCTCTTTTGAAAGTCCGGCGAGGTCGGCCTGGGCCGCGCTCATGACGGCAATCATCACCGCGGGTTTTCCGTCCAGCCGCGAAATGCTTTCGGGAGTCCGTTCACTTTCATATACATCGGCGATGAGATTGAGGGGAACAACGCCCCCGCCAGGAATCGGAATGAGGGCATCGGCCAGTTCTTCGCTTGTACGGTAACGCCCGTCAACATTGATAAGAATATTCCCTGTGCCGGTCCCAAGTTCCCCGCCGGGCAGGAGAATATCCTGGGCGCCAAGAAAAGAGGCAACGAAGGAGGGGCTGATGTTCCTTGCCAGGGCGGCCTCGTTTTTAAGGGCAATGACCAGTTCGCTGAGACCTGTTCCGGCAAGTTCAACCTCACCGCTTCCCTCAAGACTCTCAATGGCGGGTTTAAGTTCCCGTTCAAGGAGAACGCCGAGCCGTTCCGGCAGGGCATCTCCTCCCGGCAGCGCCGCCGGTTGCAGTGCTTCCGCAGACGGAACCGCCGCCGAAGGTACTACCACGGCGCTCCACACCGGAAGGCGCCTGTCGTCCCCTGAGACCAGCTCCGGCCTCTGCACCGAGGAAGGCAGCGTTTCGGATACTCTCTGCACCGCTTCCCTGAACGCCTCATAAGCGCCGCTGACGCCGGCAGTGAAGCGGGCAAAGGCGCGCACCCTGCCGTTTTCTGAAACCGTCGAAAGGGAATAGAGTCCCGGAAGGGCCGAAAGTGCTTCTTCCAGGGGAAGGGCTATAGACCTTTCCATCTCCCGTCCGTCAACGCCGTAATGGCGCAGTATGACACCGTAGACCGGCTCTCCCTTCTGCCTGTCATGTTTTTCTGACGGAGCGCCTATGACGGCCAGAGAAACGGCAAGTATGCTCAAGGCGGCGCAGGAAGCGGCCACGGGTTTTTCGAGCCAGCTTCCTCCAGGCCCCGCCCCGCCCTTTCCTGTCCCGCGCTTCCTTTGTCCAGCTCCGGTCTTTATAGCGCCTAACGGAAACCGGCGGGAGAAAAAGCCTTTCAGGAAAAGACATTTCATGATGCCCTCCGGGTGAGAAAACGGACCAGTACCGGCGGAAGAACAAAAAGGCAGAGCAGGGTTGACGCGGCCATCCCGCCCAGCATGGCCGCCGCCATGGAACGCTGGGAAGCGCCCATGGGAGAAAGAAAGGCCGGAAGGAGGGCCGATAAGGTGGTAAGGGTGGTTATCAATACCGGTCTCAGCCTTTCCCCTGAACCGGCATATACGGCGTGCAGCGGGGAAAGGCCCTGCTGAATTTTCTCGGCGCTGATTTCATAAAGCACTATGCCGTTGTTTACCGCCAGGCCGAAAAGAACCGTAAGCCCCAGAACCGATCCTGAATCAAGGGCCGATCCGCTTGCAAAAAGCAGGGGACCCGCACCCGCAAGGGAGAAGGGTATGGACAGCATGATGACAAGCGGCAGGGAAAAAGATTCAAACTGGGCGCCCAATGTCATATAGAGCAGTATCACCACGAGGACAAGGGTCAGGACCAGGGAAAAACTGTAGCGCCTGAAAGCTGATTCATCGGCGCGGCTTACGCCGTCACTGCCCCGCAACAGTTCCTGGGAAAGGGTGCGGAGTTTTTTTTCCGGTCCTGAACCCAGTTCAAGGTACAGGGCATCAGAGCGGTCAAGGCGGGTCAATGCTGAATCGGCTTCTTCCCGTTTGATATGAACTAGGGAGCCAAGAGCTATGGCGCCGCCCTCAGCGCCGCTTCTGACCAGGGGAATAGCGGCCAG
>JAIRXO010000133.1 GCA_031268255.1 Spirochaetaceae bacterium | reverse complement strand
GAAGGAGCGTCCCGAAGGAACTTCGGGCGCGAATGAGGACTGTGGAGCGCAGGGGGACCGGACAATCAACAACTCTGCGGCAGAGATCGAACCTTCGGTTCGGCGGGGTATGTTGTTCTTATAAGGTATTGGACTCGGGTTTAATACCTTTATAACCGCCCCAGAGGCTCCCCCGCCGGAAGGCGGGTTCTTGGGTATTAAACCCTCGCCACGAATAAAAGGAGGTTCTATGTCTGAAGTTGCGGAAGCGCGGGAAGACATCTATTATACTTATAAAGACTACCTCCAAACAGACGAGGATTACCGGGCCGAGATAATCGATGGGCAGATCTATGCCATGACTCCGCCTTCAAGATACCATCAGGGGATTGGCCGAAATTTACTGGTAAAGATTGCTTTCTTTCTGGAAGACAAACCATACAAGGTCTATGCAGCCCCTTTTGGAGTAAGGCTTTTCCCCAAAAACGATTTGAGCGACGATACGTACTTTGAGCCTGACATTACCGTGATATGCGACGTGTCAAAACTTGACAAGCGGGGCTGCAACGGTCCCCCGGACATGATCATCGAGATACTGTCTCCTTCCAATCCCCAAAACGATATGTTGATTAAATTCCGCAAATACTTGCAGGCCGGGGTGCGGGAATACTGGATCGTTGATCCTGATGCAAAGACCATCCATGTCTGCGTCCTGAAGGATAATCAATACCGGGTTTCAGTCTACGAAGAAACCCAAGCCGCGCCGGTTTCGGTACTGCCTGGCTGTGTCATTGCATTAAAGGATGTTTTTGCGGATTAAATACACTGGCTGCCTATGATAAATTGATATTACTTTTGACACTTTTGACTATAAATATATTATACTATAATAAAAGGCTTTCCCAAAACTTCAGTTTTTGGGAAAGGCTCATAAATATGAGGTTTTTTCGGAACTAACCAGGTTTTGAGAAAGTCCAGGTTACAAAATTTACCAGGAGGAAAAAATGAAAACCATCAAAACAGTTTTTTGGCTCTCTTTGATTTTGCTTGTATGCGCCGCACCGGCGTTTGCGGGCGGAGGCTCCCAGAGCCAGGCGGGGAGCGGGGGTTCAAAGGAGTTGAACGTCGTGTACAGCGGGACTTCCCAGGTCGCTGAAAGAGAGTACCTCATCGACGTGTTTGTCAAGAAATTCGAGACCCAGTATGGGGTAAAGGTGAATGTGGAGTTTATCACCCAGGCCGATACGATACGGAAAATCGAAAGTGAACAGGATACCAAAAACATTGTCAGCGACATAGTCTACGCGGATACCGCCAACATGGCCCCCTATGTGAACGGCGGATGGATGGAGGATATTTCCGGTTTTATCCACAGCGGAATTACCCTTACTAAAATGTACGACGAAACCACCAATAAAGGCGGGGTCCGTTACTTTGTTCCCGGTTTCTTCGATGTTTATCTCCTGGCCGCCAATGTGGACGCCCTTAAGTATCTGCCTTCGGGGCTTACAAGGCAGAATGTTATCGACGGCATTACTTGGGAACAGTATGTCCAGTGGGCAATCAATATCGCCAGGGGCGAAGGAGTGGGAAAAACCATGATGCCCGCCAATAACCAGGGTTCCCAGCTTCTCTACCCTATGGCCGGTATGGGCCTCGCTTACGGAGGGGGCTTCCCCGATTTTACTTCCGACGGCTTTAAGAAGGCCCTGGAACTCATCGCGGCTCTGGCGGCGGGGAACGCTTTTTATCCCGAACAGGCCCAGTATACCGCGCCCACAGACCCCATGCAGAGCGGCGGGGTGTGGCTTACCTTTGCCCACATGGGTCCTGTCGGTGTAGCGTACAACGCCGCGCCTAATGAATGGGTCATCGGCGCCGCGCCCAAGGGCAGCAAAGGCGCCGGTTCCACTTCCGGGGCCTGGTGCTGGGGGATTCAGAAGGGAGCGCCCCACAAGGATCTGGCTCAAAAATGGATCGATTTTGTGACTACTCCCCAAAACAACTACGATTTCTGCATCAATAACGGCGGCGTGTTAAGCCCCATCAACGAAGTGGGCCCTCTCCTGGGTAACCAGGATGTGATAATGGCCGCGGGGAACAAGATGCTGGGGAGCACCATAGTCAGCGGCGTTCCTTCTACCCAGTACACGGACTGGAACGCGGTAAAGCTCCTCTATCACGATGCCTTTAACCAGGCGGTGAATACCAAGGCTGTTCCTTCCGACGCCTTTCTTCGGGATCTGGACGCCAAGTGCAAGGCTCTGTTGAATTAAGGGGCGGATTGGTTTGAGCCGGGGGAGGCGCGGCGTCTTCCCCGGTTTTTAAAAAGGGGGTCTGGTGAAGAAACCTTTAATCAGCCGCGGGGCCGTGCCCTATCTTCTTATGGGCCCCGCGTTTTTATACTACGCCATCTTTTGGCTCATGCCGGTACTTGAGGGGATTGGGGAGGTTTTTACCGGTCTGGACGGCGGTTTTACCCTGATGGGGAATTTCCGGCTCATGGCGGAATCGGATCTCTTTGTTCAGTCGGTGATAAACACCGCCCTCTTTGCGGCCATTTCAGTTCTCCTTCAATATTTTATCGCCCTTGTACTGGCGGTCTTTCTTAACATCAAGTTCAAATTTTCCAATTTCCTCATGTTCATCGCCATGATCCCCATGGCCATTACGCCTACGGCGGTGGCCATTCTCTGGAAGACCGGGCTTTTTAGAGACGGCTGGATAAATTCTCTCCTTATGGGAATAGGGGTGGTCAAAGACCCCCTGCTTTTCATGAACGCCGAGGGCTTTTCGGCCCTTGTCCTTATCATCCTGATCGACACCTGGACGGTGACTCCTTCGGTGATGATCATCCTCTCTGCGGGCCTCCAGGGTATAGAAAAGGAAATGCGAGAGGCGGCCTATACCTTCGGCGCCGGCAAGTGGCGGATATTCAGGGATATTACCCTCCCTATTCTGCGGCCGTCGATTATGACTTCGATCATCCTCAGGCTCATTGCGGCGGTGCAGGTGTGGGCCATCGCCGTGATGGTCCTGGGCCACGGCAAGGTTCCCTTCCTCGTGGAACGTATCGCCTTTTACGAAGATATTATACCCGGAGTCGCCAGTTCCGGGAAATTGGCCTTTACCTATTCCTTTACTACCACGGTGATTGTCTTCGCGGTTACCATGGTATATTACCGGGTCAGCAAACGGGGCAGTTATCTGGAGGCCGCCTGATGGATAAATACAACATTGTCCAAAAAACTGTGATAGCCCTTGTGCTGGCCGGCACAGTGATGCTGGTGGTGATTCCCCTCTTGTATTTTGCCGCGGTGGCGCTTTCCAGCGCCGTAGAGTTAAGCGAATTTCCCAAGCGGATGATTCCTTCCATGACGGTTACGGTGCGGGTGGTTCCTGAAGAAAACGGGGAATTTGAAATATTATATGACCGGCAAGACGGCAGGGGCTACCGCTCGGTTATTACTAGCGCCGATCCCCTGAGACTG
>JAIRXO010000125.1 GCA_031268255.1 Spirochaetaceae bacterium | reverse complement strand
TTCCTCAAAAAAGGCGGGCCCTGTTCGCAAGCGGGGGCTGTGGGGCTTGCGCGGGCCATGCGGCTTGCGGGAGTTGTGGGGGCGCTTTTTTTGTCCGCCGTTTTCCTCATTTCCTGCGGAAAGAAAAACAGCGTCCTCCACGACAGGGAATACGGCTATTATGTCATAAGAGACCACGGGTCCGGGGAAACCCTTGAGGACCTTTTTTCCCTTCTGGAGGGGGAGACCGGCTCAGGCGAGGACCGTTTTGCCGTGGTCCGCGAAATAGCCAATGAGTATATCAAGGCCGGGGAATACAACAAGCTGATCAATTTTCTCACCTCCTGGGTAGAACGGCATCCCGGCGACCCCTACAACAGCTACTACCTTTTTATGACCGCCTATGCCTACAAAGAAAAAGAAGCCTATCCCATGGCCGCGCTGTACTTTGACCTCATTGTAAAAAACTACCCCGACCTTGACCTCTCGCCGGTACGAAACGAATCCATACACCTGGTAAGCCTCAGGCAGCTCATAGAGCTGACCAGTAAACCCGAACAGCAGGTTGAATATTACCAGGAACTTATTTCCCGCTTTGCCGATAAAATTGATTTCGGCGTGGCGTATTTCATGCTCGGCCAGGCCTACGAAAAAACAGGCGAATGGGACGCGGCCATTCAGAGCTATACGCGCTTTCTCCCGTATTTTAATACCCAGATTCCCGGTTTCGCCGACGCCCTGGGATACGCCAGACAGCTTGTGGATTTTAACAACGCCCTCAAAAACTGGACCTACGAAAGCCTCCCCGCGCTGACTTCGGCGGTACAGGCCGCCATAGATTCAGGCAGCGGGGCCTGGCTCTCCCGAATCAGGGCCAAAGTGGGATTTTTCACCCGTTCCTGGGATCAGGAAAAAACCGAAGGCTCCGGCATGGCCGAATTCAACTTTTCCGATTTTATGGCCGGCAACCGCATACGCTACCAGGCCGAACTCGATTCCAGCTCCAACGCCAACGAAGCCTACCTCAGGACCTGGGGCTGGTCCCAGTACATTTCGGTCTGGTATCTCTATTTCAGGAAAATATACTTTCCCTCCGACCCCGAAATACATGGCCGCTGGGAATGGGCCGGCATCTATTACGGGGAAAAGCTGTGAGGCCAGTCAAATTTATGGGCGCATCGGCCCCTTCGGGCCCGACCGGGCTTTCCGGGGCTCCGCGCTTCCGCGCTCCGGCCTCCTCGGACTGCCCCAAAGGGGCAGTCCTGCGGGGGCTTGCTTCGCAACCCCTCCAATCCCTTGCGCGCTTCCGGGGTAAAACCGTGTATGGCAAAGTGCGGTTCTGCCTGTTCCTCTGCCTTGTCTTGGGCCTCCCTGCTGTGCGGGCCGCCGCGGATACCGCGGGCGCCGCTGTGGAGGCCGGGAGCGCCGCCGATGCCGCCGCTGGTGAAGCCGCCGCGAAAGCGCCTGACCGGCCCTTGAGGGCGCGGACCTTCCCTGATACCCGCCGCTTTGTCTGGCACGGGGCTTTTGAAAGCGGCCTGGTCATAGAGGGTCTTGAAAAAGAACTAACCCGCCGTTATATCAGGCAGTATCTGAGCCCCGGCGCCCTCAGTTGGCTCAAGACCGTCATGGTCAGGGCGGAGCCCTATCTTGCTTTTGTACGGGAAGAAATAGAAAAACGGGGGCTCCCCCCCGAACTGGTGTACCTTCCGGTCATAGAGTCTGCCTATCTTGGCACGGCGGTAAGCCGTTCCGGCGCGGCGGGGCTTTGGCAGTTTATGCGGAACAGCATAGCTCCCTTCGGCATACGGGTAAACGAGTGGATGGACGAAAGGATGGACTTCTGGAAAGCCACCCAGGCCGCACTGGACAAGCTAAAGGAAAACTACAACTACTTCGGCGACTGGGCCCTGGCCCTGGCCGCCTATAACGCCGGCCTCGGCGCGGTAAGGCGTATCCGCGACAGCTCAGGCATCAATGATTACTGGGAACTTTCGGAACGGGGCCTTTTGCGTAACGAAACCGTCCACTATGTACCCAAATTCCTCGCCGTTTCTTTTATACTTTCCCGCGCGGGCAGGCATGGCCTTGACTTGGGCTGGCCCGATTCAGTGGAGTGGACCCGTCTCGCGCCGGGACGGAGCGTGGACCTGGACCTGCTGGCCCAGGCCGCGGGAATCAGAGCCCAACTGCTCAGGGATGCCAACCGGGAACTCGCCTACGGCATCACGCCGCCTTTGCCTGATTATATGCTCAAGGTTCCCGTCCGGGACGAATCCGCCCTCAGACAGGCCCTGGAGGATGGGGAAACAAGCCTGATCCGTTATTATATGCATACGATACATTCGGGGGACACCCTTTCGGCCCTGGCCCGGCACTACGGGGTCTCGGTGGACCTCATATCCCAGGCCAACCCCTCGGTAGAACCCCGCTTTCTCCGCATAGGCGAAAGGATTCTGATTCCCGCCCTGAGGGAGGCCGCCCCCTACGAACCGGAGCGGAACAGCGCCGGCCTGGTCTTTGAGGGAAACCACCTGGTCAAGCGGGGGGAAACCCTCTGGTCCATAGCCCTGGCCTACGATGTGGACCCCGAAGTCCTGGCGGAGGTCAACGGTATGCAATTAAACGACACCCTCCGTGAAGGAAGAAGCCTTAAAACGCCGATAAGATAGTATGAAAAGGCTGTTCAGTACCGGAATCGTTTTGCTTTTCCTTGCCGGCAAGGCCGGGGCGGACCCCCGCATTGATCTTTCGGGAGGCGTCTCCTGGGAGCGCATGGAACTCAGGGCCCAGGCTGCCCTGAACCTCGGACGGGCGGACATCAGGCTCCCTTCGGGACGGAGTCAGGCCGAGGAACTCATACACGACGCCTTCCCCGCCCTCATACAGCCTTCCCTGCTTTCCCTCCCCGTTGATTCTTCCAGCACCGTCGGGGATCTCATAGACCGGGGCGAACTTACCCTCAACGGCGTAGGGCACATCGCCATGTCGGCAAAGCGTTTTCCCCCTGCCCTTTCCCAGGACCTCTCGTCCCTTTCCGCGGGCTACAGCGTTGACCTGGCGCTTATTTCCTCAAGCCTCATACGGCACCGCCATACAGCCGATATACCCCGCACCCTCCTCACGGCATCCGGCGGAAACTATACAGGCATCATCATCTTCGCCGACCAGGAACTGCCTGTCCACGGCAGAAATATCAGCGCCAGCACCCTCCCCTGCCTGTTCCCGAAAATATGGGACAGCGACATGAACCTCATCTACCAGAAAAATATGGTCGAAAGCGAAAAGGCCAGGGACGGCATAGTACGCTATACCAGTTCCGGCAAGGTCTTTATGCCGTCGCCCTCAGGGCTGGACAGCTCCCTCGAAAACTTTGTAGGCCCCAATCCCCTGCGCATACTTGCCCGCTCCGTATACGGAGAACGGCCCACCGACCCGGTCATAGACCGGAGCGACGCCCTGCTCATCATTGCTTCCGAAGAAAACCGCCAACTCCTCAGGGAAGGCCGGGTCGTCATCGTACTGAACAGCGCCGCCCTGGCCTCCCCCCTCGCGGCGGAGTAGACGGACAAAATCCTGCGGACGGCAGTGCCAAATTCAAAATAACCACGAACCACACCGCGCTGAATGTATCAGAGGGACGCGCTAAGAACTCGTTCACGCAAGGGAGAGCGTGCGCGCTGTTATTTAGGGGGTAGGCGCAGACCTTGGCTGCGCCGTAGGGGGGCCGGAAGCTCCGGTCCTGTTGCGCGGCGGCAGTGTGGAAACAGGCCCCCCTTCATGGTACGATTGGGGCTGTTATGGTTCCGCC
>JAIRXO010000112.1 GCA_031268255.1 Spirochaetaceae bacterium | reverse complement strand
TATTGCCTTTAGAACCTTTGCCGGCGGCATAGTGGCCGGAGTGGGAAGCCTTTTAATTCTGATTTTTAATGTTGTGTTTTTGGGCGCGGCGGCGGCCCTCATGGTAAATAAAAATCTTGGAGAAACTTTCTTTCCCTTTGTCATCGGCCACAGCAGTTTTGAGCTGACCGCCATAGTGTTAAGCGCCTTCGCCGGTCTCTCCCTCGGCTACCGCCTCTTTGTTACCCAGGGGCTTACCAGGGCGGCAAGCATCAGGCGGGCGGGAAAAACAGCCATACCCATCATAGGGGGGAGCGCCATCCTCCTTGTGCTTGCCGCCGCCATTGAGGCATTCTGGTCGTCCCGCCATACCCTTCCGGTCCTGGTACGGTACGGCGCGGGAACGGCAAACTGGATTCTGCTTTTCGCCTATTTTATTCTCGCGGGACGGAAACAAAACCGTGGCTGATGGAGGCGTTCTGCGTCTGCGCAGAAGAAGCGGCTGGGAGGCCTCGGACTCAGGTATTCTCCTGTGGCGGCGCAACATCGGCGCCCTGCTGCTTTTCTTTGCCCTGCCATACGCGCTCATTGTTTCGGCCCTTTGCCTCGCTCCCCGGATCATGCTGCCCTGGGCCGCCTTCGGCCTCTGGTGGCTTAATCCCCTCATGGACCGGCTCATACTCCATGTCATTTCGCTGCGTTTTTTTGACTATAACGCCTCCCTGTCCCGCCTTGCCCGCAGCCTGGTTTCGATACGCGCCGGTCTTGCCGGAGACCTTCTGTGGCGGCGTTTCAGCCCCTGGAGGGGAGGCCGTATGCCGGTGCGTATGCTCGAAAGACTTAAAGGAAAGGCGGCGCGAAAACGCATAGCCGCCCTTGAGTCAGGCGGGCTGGGTTTCAGTGCCACAGTAACCCTGCTCAGTATGGCGCTTAACTATGCCCTCATGGCAGGCGAAATTCTATTTGCCCTTTCCACAATCAATATGCTGAACCTGGATATACGGACAGAGGTCTTTCAGGACCATACGAGATTGTTTGTTGTTCTTTACGCCGTTGTGAACGGAATTAATTTTCTTGTTGTCGAAAGCCTGTATGTCTGCATGAGCTTTGGCGTCTACATCAACAGCAGGCTCGAAACCGAAGGCTGGGACCTTGAGCTTGATTTCAGGCGTTTTGCCGGACAGTCCTCTCAGGGGGAAACGCAAAGCAAAGCCCCGCTTCTTCCGGGCATCGTCAAAGTTCTTGCCCTGGGCATACTGCTTTTGGGATTCCGTCTGGAGCCCCTTTATGGCGAAAACGCCGCCGTTATCACCGAGGAAAACGCCGCGCTTGAAAGTCTCAACGAGGTTCTCTCCTCTCCTGACTTCGGGACAACAAAGGACAGTTGGCGTATTCAATTTAAGAAATCAGAATTTGAAATTGAAAGAGGCGGTTTTACTATTCCATCCTGGTTCAGTAAAGTAAGGCATGTTTTTGGCCTGGTTGTACGGGCACTGATATTCGCCGCCATCGCCTCTGTTCTGGGCTTCGGCCTGTACCGCTATCTTAAAGCAGGAAATTTCCCCGCGAAAAAAAGAGGATGGAAAAGTTTTGCCCTTGCCGGAGCGGAAAAGAAAAAAAGGTCCGCCATGCTTCTCGAAGAAGCTAAAGAACTCCGCCGCCGGGGCCTGGTCCGCGAAGCCTGGGCCCGCTGCTTTGCCGCCATACTCGCCGCGTTCAACGAGCGGGATACGGTCGTGTTCCCCCGGGACGCCACCGAGTACGGCTGTCTGAGACTGCTCAGGGCGCGGGACATTCCTGAGGCCGAGGCCTTTAACGCCTTCCTCCGTTCATGGATAGACCTGGCCTACGGCGGCAGAACCCTTGACGCGGGCCGTTTTGACGAGGCCCTGGCCTTCTGCCTTTCCATACAGGGGCCTGCCGGTGAATGAGCTTCCCCGCGCAAGCGGCCCCTCCGCGGACAGGTCTTTTCCCGTCCTTGTCGCCGTGGCGAGCCTCCTTGCCATTGCAGCCATACTGGCCTTCATCTTTCTCGAAATAGTACCGTGGAAAAAACCCGTGCGGCCTTCCGCTCTGGCGCTGGAGAACGAGTTCCTTGCCCTGGAACGCTGGCTTACCCTGACCGGCCATCCGGTGCGTACCGAAGTCATGCCCGGTTCCGATACCATCCCCCAGGCCGGGGAAGGAACCGTGTATGTGCAGGCTTCGCTTTTCCGCTGGTCCAAAAAAAATTATGACATGCTCAAGCCTTGGGTAGAAGGAGGAGGCCGCCTCCTTGTCTCCCTGGACCGGGAATGGGACAAGGAATACTCGGAAGGCATGGCCCAGTTCCTTGCGGACCTGGGCATAGGCAGCGATCAGTTCTTCGGCGCCGACGGAGCGGATGATGACGGCACGGATGATGACGGCGCTGCGCCTGAGACCGGCGGTGCTGAGGGTGACGGCAGTGCGCATGATGACGGCAGCACGGATGACGAAACCGCGATGTCCAGGGGGCCCTTTTTTGATTACCGTATCAGCTTCGATCCAAAAGAAATTCCCCCGGACTGTTTTTCCCTGAGCGACAGCAGGGGCAATATACGGCTTGTTGGCGTAAAAATGGGAGAAGGTTCTGTTACCCTGTTCGGCTCTCCGGTATTTATGACGAATTTCAATCTTGACGATGCGCCTAACGCCCGTCTTGCCTGGAGCCTTACCGGCGCGGAGGACAGCGAAGGGAAGGGCGT
>JAIRXO010000257.1 GCA_031268255.1 Spirochaetaceae bacterium | reverse complement strand
GTAGAAAACCTCATCGAAAAAGAACTGGGCCTCAACTCCAAGACCGATATAGAACGCTACGGCGTGGCCCGCTTCAACGAAGCCTGCAGGGCGTCGGTACTCAGGTATGTCGGCGAATGGCGCCGCGTCATCACCCGCCTGGGCCGCTGGGTAGACTTCGACCATGACTACAAAACCATGGAAAGCGACTACATGGAATCAATCTGGTGGGTCATGAAATCCCTGTGGGAAAAGGGCCTCCTCTACGAGGGCCACTATATCCTTCCCTACTGCCCCCGCTGCGCCACAGTCCTTTCCAACCACGAACTTAACCTCGGCGGCTATAAGGATGTTCATGATCCGGCCATCACCATCCGGTTCAAGATAAAGGAGGGGGGAAGCCTCCCCCCTGGCTCCAAAGCTGGCGCTTTTCCGCCACCCCCCTCTGCGGGGGTTTCCCACCCCCGCAACGCCCCCGGATTTACCGCAACGCCCCCCGATACCTACTTCCTGGCCTGGACCACCACGCCCTGGACGCTTCCCTCAAACCTCGCCCTGGTTCTGGGGCCTGATATTGACTATGTGCTGGTCGAGGACGGCGATGCCCGTTACATCCTTGCGGAAGCCCGGCTTCCCGCCTACTATAAAAACCCTTCTGACTACAGGGTACTCTGGAAAAAGAAAGGCGCGGAACTGGCCGGAATAAACTACGAACCCCTCTTTCCCTACTTTGCCGCCGCGGCGGAGCAGAACGCCTTCAGAACATACCTGGGAGATTTTGTCTCCACCGAGGACGGAACAGGGATAGTCCACACCGCCCCGGGTTTTGGCGAAGATGACCAGAGGGTACTCAAGGGTACGGGTATTCCGGTTATATGCCCTGTTGACGCCGAATGTCGTTTTACCGCCGAAGTCTCCGATTATCAGGGGCTTTTTGTCAAAGATGCCGACAAGGCCATAGTGGAGCGCCTTAAAGCCGAGGGAAAGCTCGTAAAACGGGAGCAGATACTCCACGCCTATCCCCATTGCTGGAGATGCGGAAGCCCCCTGATATACCGGGCCATAGGATCATGGTTCGTGAATGTGCAAAAAATCAAACAGGACATGCTTGAGGCCAATAGTAAAATTTACTGGGTTCCCGAACATATCAAGGCAGGCCGTTTCGGCAAGTGGCTGGAAGGAGCCAGGGACTGGGCCATCAGCCGCAACAGGTACTGGGGCAACCCCCTGCCCATCTGGAAGTGCCCTGACTGCGGTAAGACAATATGCGTCGGAAGCCGCGCGGAACTTGCCGGACTTTCGGGTGTCAATCCCGATGATCTTCATAAACATTTTGTGGACCCGATTACCATACCCTGCAAGGCGGCGCCGGGCGGCTCCGCGTCCTGTTCCGGCGTTATGCGCCGCATACCCGAGGTGCTCGACTGCTGGTTTGAGTCCGGGGCCATGCCCTATGCCCAGAACCACTATCCTTTTGAAAATAAAGAATTTTTCGAGGCCCATTTCCCCGCCGACTTTATCAACGAGGGGCTTGATCAGACCAGGGGCTGGTTCTATACCCTGACCGTACTCGCCGCGGCGCTCTTCAAAAAGTCCGCGTTCATGAACTGCATTGTAAGCGGCCTGGTCCTCGCCTCAGACGGCAAGAAGATGAGCAAGAGCCTGCGCAACTACACCGACCCCATGCAGACGGTTGACCTCTTCGGCGCCGACGCGCTCCGCCTTTTTCTCATGCACTCGGCCATAGTAAAATCCGACGACCTGCGCTACAGCGACGAAGGGGTCAGGGAAGTGATGAAAAGCATCATCATCCCCCTGTGGAACGCCTACAGTTTTTTCGTAACCTACGCCAACATAGACAACATAAGCCCAAAAGGAGCGCCTGACAGCCCTTCCAATCCCCTTGACCAGTGGATACTTTCGGTGGCCGAAACCCTGGTAGAAAAGGTAAGTTCCGCCATGGATGCCTATGACCTGTCCAGGGCGGTTGACCCCATTGTGGAATTCATAGACCTCCTCAATAACTGGTATATACGCCGTTCGCGCCGCCGTTTCTGGAAAAGCGAAAACGACGCCGACAAGAGCGAGGCATACGGCACCCTCTACGCGGCGCTGAAAACCCTTATCACCGTGGCCTGTCCCATCATGCCCTTTACCACCGAGGCGATATGGCTCAACCTCAGGAAGGAGGACGAGGGCGAATCAGTACACCTCGAGGATTTTCCCGTATACCATGAGGAAAGGCGGAACAGGGAGCTTGAATTCAAAATGGCCTCGGTGCAGCATGCCGTGTCCATGGGCCGCTCCCTCCGTTCCCAGCACAATATCAAGGTACGCCAGCCCCTCAGGACAGTCGAACTTGTTACCCGCGACACGGAAGAAAAAAAAGTGCTTCTTGAGATGGAGGACATCATCAGGGAGGAACTCAACGTAAAGACCGTGGTGTTCCGTGACAACGAGGAGGACCTGGTAGAATACCAGGCCAAGGCCAATTTCCGCGTCCTCGGCAAGGAACTGGGCCGGGACATGAAGGCCGTAGCCGCGCGTATAGAGGAACTGAGCCAGAATGAGATACAGGGCCTTTTGGACGGCGCGGTGCTGGTCATTGAGGCCGCCGGAAGGACGGTGGAGATAAACGCCGGAAAACTCGACATCAGGCGCACGGAAAAAGCCAGGCTCAAGGTCATCAATGAGAATACCCTGACGGTGGGTCTTGATACCGAAGTAACCGAAGAACTCGCCCGTGAAGGCGATGTGCGGGACCTCATACGGGGCGTGCAGAATCTCCGCAAGGAAAAGAACCTTGACGTTACCGACCGCATAGCCCTTTCCCTTTTCGGGTCCGAAAGGCTTAAAACCGCCTGGGAGGCTTTTTCCGGCTTTGTGGCCGCCGAAACCCTCGCGTCCCGGGTTGTCTGGGAAAACAGCGGCGGCATGACGGAAATCGAGGCCGGGGACGAAACCTGGCTTGCCGCGCTGCAAAAGTTTCAGGAGGAGCCATGACACGCACATTCAAGGCGCCGCCCGCCCTTACGGCGCTGTTTTTCGCTTTTTTCCTCATGTCCTGCGCGTCCGGTCCCCGGCTCCGGGACTCAGGGCCCCTTCCCGAAGCAAATATATTTTCCGTCCTGAGCGGAGGGGCCTCCCTGTATGTGTACGCCGATGTAGAAAGGGCGCGGCCCCTGCTGGAACTCATGGAATTCGGAGGCATAAGCGGCGCTTCGGTTCCGGCCATACTGGACAGGACAACGCTGGCGGTGGCCGCTGTCTATGACGGCGAAGAAGGCCGCCGCTATATGGCCTGGGGCGGCGGCAGATACCCCTCGCTGCGCAGCTCCCTTTCCTTCACCCTGAGCAGGGCCTGGAAAAAACAAAAGTCCGAAACCGGCAGTTCCTACTGGCGTAACCAGGCTGAGGGCCTTTCGGTGCTGATAAAAAAAGACTATGCCCTGGTTTCCGACGGCGATCCGTTTTTTACCGGCCCCGCCCTGGAACCCTCTCCCCTCTGGACCAGACTCGAAGCCGGAGCCCTGCTGTCCGGGGCAGCGGAAAATGCCGGAGAGCGCATCAACGCCTTTTTGGGCGGCCTGGGGCTTCCCCTGCGCTTCCCCGCCCGGACCCTGGCATTCGGCCTGTATCCGGCCTCCGGCGTACCCGGCCCGGATAGCGGCCCCTCCGCCCCAGAAAACGGCCAGGAAAACAGCGGCGAAACATTTTACCAGGGTCTTTTCTATATAGAGACACCCTCGGTAAGTCAGGCCCGTTCGGTTCAGTCCCTGCTTGCCCTGGCAAAACGGGCTTTCCCGGCCAGCAGGGCCGAAGCCGGGGATGACCCCTTCCTGGCGGTGATGAGCGCCCTGTTCGCCAA
>JAIRXO010000240.1 GCA_031268255.1 Spirochaetaceae bacterium | reverse complement strand
ATGGGCAAGGGCGGCATGGTCCACCTGATGAGTCCCGCGTCGGCGGCATTGGCGGCCCTGACCGGACGCATAAGTCCGGCGCCAGGTCAGGCGCCAGGAGGAACAGCATGAAGCGATTCGGAGGGCCGGTTCTCTTTTTGGACCGTAATGACATCAATACCGACGAAATTATTCCGGCAAAGTACCTTACCGAAAACACCAAGGAAGCCCTGAAGCCCTATTGCTTTGAAGATCTCAAGGTTCCGGGTTTTGAGGTCCGCCGTGATCTTGCGGGGAAAGGGGCTGTTGTGAGCAGGGCCAATTTTGGCTGCGGCAGTTCGCGGGAACACGCTCCCTGGACCCTGGAACAGAACGGAATCCACATTGTTGTGGCGGAGAGCTTTGCGCGAATTTTCAGGCAGAATATGTATAACTGCGGCATGATAGCCGCCGAAGCCGGTCCCGAAGCTATACGCGAAATTTTTGCGCTTTTTTCGGGCGAAGGCGCCCTGCTCTCTGTGGATATTGAAGCGGGCGCTCTGGAGTTTCGGGCCGGGGAAAAAAGCAAAACCCTGCCCCTGGTTCTCTCCGAATTTGAAAAGGCGCTGATTGCCGCCGGAGGCTGGGTAGACTACGCGGCAAAGCGGTATTAAACCGCCTCAACAGAGAGGCGGCCCAGGTTATGGACAGCCCCGCCTGTTTCGCGGACAGGCTGGCGGGGCCGCGTTTTGGAATCTATTTCCTGATGCTGTAAAACGCCTTTTTCCCCGCGTATTCGGAAACGCCTTCCAGCATGTCTTCGATGCGGAGCAGTTGGTTGTATTTGCAGATGCGGTCGGTGCGGCTCATGGAGCCGGTTTTTATCTGTCCGGTTTCCAGGGCCACCACAAGGTCGGCGATAAAGCTGTCCTCGGTTTCGCCTGAACGGTGGGAAACAACCGCCGTATACGATGCGCGTTTGGCCATCTCGACAGCCTCGTAGGTTTCGGTGAGGGTGCCTATCTGGTTCACCTTGATAAGTATTGAATTACAGGCGCCCATGGCTATGCCTTTCTCAAGGCGTTTTGTGTTGGTAACAAAAAAGTCGTCGCCGACGATCTGGATTTTGGAACCCAATGACGCGGTGAGTTTGACATAGCCGTCCCAGTCGTCCTGGTCCAGGGGGTCTTCTATGGAAATAATGGGGTATTTTCCTACCCAGCCGGTGTAAATTTCTATCATCTCGTCGGCGCTGAAAAGTTTGCCGGGGTTGGATTTCCAGAATTTGTAGCCCTTTTTGTCACCCTCGCTGTAGAGTTCCGAACTGGCGCAGTCAAGGGCAATGGCTATCTGTTCGCCCGGCTTGTAGCCCGCTTTTTCGATAGCTTTCATGATGAATTCCAGGGCCTCTTCGTTGCCGATGTCAGGGGCAAAGCCGCCTTCGTCTCCTACGGACGTGTTTTTTCCCGCGTCGTGGAGCAGTTTTTTAAGGGTGTGGAATACTTCGGCTGTCCAGCGTATGGCTTCCCGCACAGATTCGGCGCCTATGGGCATGACCATGAATTCCTGAAAATCTATCTTGTTGTCTGAATGTTTGCCGCCGTTGATGATATTGGCCATAGGCACGGGGAGCAGGTTGGAATGAAAACTCCCCAGATATTTGTACAGGGGAATGTCAAGGTAGTTGGCCGCCGCCCTGGCCGTAGCCATGGACACGCCCAGTATGGCGTTGGCGCCGAGCTTGGCTTTATTGTCGGTCCCGTCCAGTTCTATCATGGTACGGTCAATATCAACCTGCTCAAGGGCATCAAGACCTTCTATTTCGGCGGCAATGATATTGTTTACATTATCAATAGCCTTGAGAACCCCCTTGCCCTGGTACCGGCTCTTGTCGCCGTCCCTGAGTTCCACCGCTTCATAATCGCCGGTTGACGCGCCGGAGGGAACAGCGGCCCGTCCCAGGGAGCCATCCTCCAGAACCACATCCACCTCGATTGTGGGATTGCCCCGGGAATCCAGAATCTCCCGAGCCTCAACATACTCAATAATGCTCATATGCCGCTCCTTCAACTATCGCTATTCATTGTCCATTGTCCGGCTTTTTTTGAGAGAAGTCAAGACGGCACATGGACAGACGCTGGATAATAGGCTATTCTAAGGCACAGGCCAATGCGTATGACTGAGATGAATTTTGAAAAGGGCGAAATCATATTCCGGGAGGGTGATCTTGGGGATCGCATGTATATCCTTAAAAGCGGTAATGTGGAACTCAAGAAAAAGGTCGAAAAGGGCGAGGTGGTATTAAAGACCATTTCCAAGCCCAGTGAATTTTTCGGCGAGATGGCGCTCATCGACCACCGGCCCCGTTCAGCTTCGGCCATTGCCACCGTGGATACCGCGCTTCTTTCGATAGACGGACATTCATTTGAGAAGATGATTGTGTCCAATGGAAATTTCGCCCTTAAAATCATAAAAATTCTCTCCGAGCGCATACGGAATTCCAATCAGCATCTCGAAGAGCTGATAGAGACCAGTCCCCGCAAACGCATCATGGCCGGCATGGCCGGGTATGCCCTCAAGTACGGACAGCATCTGGACAGTGGTCCTTTCAGAGTATCGCTGAGAGAACTAAGGCAGTGGATTAACAGCCACCTGGGTATTGCCTTCGAAGAACTGGACGCCTGTATCGAATGGATGCTTCACAGCCGCATAGTGGCCTACGCGGGTACCAGCAGGGATCATCTGATTATTTCGAATCGTTTTGTCCAGGAATACGCAAACAAGTGAAACCCTGAGGCGATATGGAAGCTTTCACCATGACCAAATCCAACGAGGGCCGTTTTACCGTGTTTGAGATTCAGGGTTCTCTGGACGACCGGAATTACCGGGAATTCCAGCGCAGAATACGGTCCTCGGCCTTTAGCTCCCATGTGGTGCTGGATATGTCCGGGGTAGAACGTTTTTCCTCAGCCGGATTGGGAGCGGTTATCACTCTCATCGAGTACGCCCAGGAAGCAAAACGGCGCTTCTATATTCTCAATCCCAGCGCAATCGTCAAAATCGTCATAGATTCAAGCGGGCTTCCCGATTTATTCACCATTGTAAAAACCATGGACGAGCTTGAGTAGCGGGGCCGCGCAGACCAGGGGCGCCTTTCGGGAGTGTATAAAGTGAATACGAGCTATGTTGTCTTAGTGCTTTTTGGCCTCGCGTCCTTTTCAGGATGTTTTGGGGAAAGCAAGGCGGCGGACAGGCAGGAAACAACGGTCCGCGAACAGAGCGCCGCGGATGAGCCTGATTTCTTAAATGATTTGCAGCGTATTATGCGTAACGCCCGGCTTCCTGACGAACTGGCCCATACGGTAAACGCGGCGGCCCAGGAAGGGCCGGCCTTTATTTTAGACCTCCTTGCCGTGCTGGAAGGAGACCCCTTTCTGAGGGTGCTGGTGGACAAAACCCATGCCCTTCCCGAAGGCTATGAGCCGGAAGATTTGATAACTCTTTCCGGCCCTTCGTACCGGACAGGCCGCGGCGGCCTCCTGCTCAGAAAGGAAGCGGCCAGCGCCCTGGAAGAAATGGCCGCCGCCGCCGCAGGCGGGGGGCTTACCCTCACCGCGTCCTCTACATACCGCTCGTACAATTACCAGGTTGAAGTATACGCCAGAAACGTCCGGGAGGACGGACAGGAAGAAGCCGACAGGGTTTCGGCCAGGCCCGGACACAGCCAGCATCAGCTTGGCCTGGTAGTTGATTTTGGTTCCATCACTGATGAATTTGCCCGTACCCGGGAAGGCAGGTGGATGCTGGCCAACGCCGGCCGTTTCGGCTGGTCGCTCTCCTTTCCCGACGGCTATGAGGACCTTACCGGCTACCGCTGGGAAAGCTGGCATTACCGCTATGTGGGCCCGGAACTTGTCCATTTTATCGACACCTATTTCGGCGGCATACAGCAGTACGCCCTGCAGTTTATTCACGCATGGGAAGAAGCCGCCAGGTAAGCGCCGCCCGGTAAGTGGTTCTACAAGGCCGCCTTTTCGTTTAATTTTTTCAATTCAAAAGTAATCATGATTGATGTAATTATCAGCGAGAACGCGTCGGCTACCGGAGCCGCGGCAACCACGCCCCTGAGCCCCCAGATTCTTCCAAAAATGAGTATGCAGGGAATAAGGGCGATGCACTGGCGCATCATGGAAAGAAAAATGGACATTTTCGGCCTGCCGGTAACCACAAAGAAGTTAGCCGACACCACCTGGAATCCGGTCAGCGGAAGGAATATCATCATGACCCGCATGGCCCAGGGGGCAAAACTAAAAAGGGCGTCGCTGCCGTCAGGCACAAAGGCGCGTACCATCCTGTGGGGAAAAACTTCGCCGACTATAAAACCCACGACACAGATGGCCGTCGCGAATATAACGGCCCTGATATAGGCGCTTTTGACCCGGTCGAATTTCTTTGCCCCGTAATTGTAGCCCAGTATGGGCTGGGCGCCCTGGTTGATGCCAAAGATGGGCATAAGTATCATCATGGTAATGGACATATTGATATTAACGCCTGAGAGGGCTATGTCCCCGCCATTGTCAACACCCAGGGCCGCGACGCCATACCAGCCTATGCTCATATTGTAAATAAGCTGGACCGCGGACATAATAAACTGCAGCAAAAACTGGGCCGACCCAAAGGACAGTATCTGTATGACGATTCCCTTGTTAAACGCAAAACTCCGGGGCCTGATCCTGACAACAGCCCTTTTTCCAAGATTGAAGCAAATCAGCCAGACAGCCGAGGCAAGCTGGGAAATAATAGTCGCCCAGGCGGCGCCTTTGACCCCCCAGCCAAAACCAAAAATAAAAACCGGATCGAGAATCATGTTCATCCCGGCGCCGAGAAACATGCTTATCATGGTGACAGCCGGAAATCCCTGGGCCCTGGTGCAGTGGGAAAACCCAAAACCCACCATGGCAAAAACCTGCCCGTACATGATGATTTTAAGGTAGTCCCGGGCATAGCCTATGGACGCGCTTCCTTTCTGGGCTCCCAGAAGCGAAAGTACAGGCTCAATAAAAATCAGGCCGCAGGCCATCAGAAGTATGCCTATACCGATAAGGAGGATGAGACAATGATTCAGGGCGTTTTCAGCCTCGTTTTTCCGGCCCTGCCCAAGACGCATGGAAATCATATTCGCCGACCCCACGCCAAAAAGCATGGCAAAGGCCATAGAGAGAGTCATCAGGGGCATAGCCAGGGAAAGACCACCCAGGGCGAATTCATCGACGCCCCTTCCCACATAGAGCCTGTCCACTACATTGTACAGGGCATTAACAATCATGCCTGAAATCGCCGGAATGGAAAAACGGAGCAGCAATTTTCCCACAGGATCGGTTCCCATACGGTCCGATGCGCTGCTGTGGGCGGAAGACGGCGGCTGAACAGCCTGGCCGCCATGGATTTCAGATTGAGACATTTATCTATTCTCCTGATATGCGTTCCCTTTGTAAAGGGAGCGCGCTGCTGTTCCAAAGCCGCCGCCGCTTGCGACAGACCCCCAAAGCGTGTTATCCTAGCGCATATTGGCCGGCGTGGTGGAATGGTAGACACGGTAGACTCAAAATCTACTGTCCGCGAGGATGTAAGAGTTCAAGTCTCTTCGCCGGTAGGATGTAATTCCTTATGTTATAAGGAATTAAGAAAGAACTACTTAGCAGGGGGACGTTCACAACACTTGACGGCCTACAAAAGTAAAGCCTTTTCCAAGTTCCAGAAGAAAGGTTTGAAGGTTGTCTATCAATCGGGTTTCAAGTTCATCTTCGGAAACAAAGTAGGGTTCGGGAATTTTCAGGAATTAAAGACATATACATCTTTTACAACCTCTTCGGGTTTTTCGACTATCTGTCCTTTTCTGGCAAGTTTCAGCACCTTGTCCCTGTCTTTTGAGGCGGCAAGCCGCAAAAACAGACCGGATTCTTTTAACCAGTTCGCAGTAATGGGACCATGACAATTTGTGAGATATGTCTCACAAATTGGGAAAAACAGATAGAAAAGCCGCATATAATTCAGGTTGGAACGGCTGAATCCTCTGCCGTGGAGAAGTGATAAATCTTTCGATAAATTATCCAAAAGACTGACGCCGTATTTTGCATGGGGGCTTCCATTCTGTTCAAATTCAACAATATACCTTCCAATGTCCCAATTGGTATCAATTATACTTTCATTAACTTCCTGGATAGCGGCAGAGTGTCCTTTAATAT
>JAIRXO010000225.1 GCA_031268255.1 Spirochaetaceae bacterium | reverse complement strand
GGGGGAACAGTGAGCGGCAATATACTCTCCGGCACGGGCAGTCACGGCAGGGAAGTACTGGTTGGCGGGATCTTCAGGATGTCCGGGGATGCCCGGCCCGGGCGGGTTTTCCTTTACAGTAACGCCCGGTATATCAGCATCGCGGGCCCCCTGAGCGGCCCGGTTGTACCTATAGACTTAGGCGTTACCAGCAGTGCGCCCCTGACGGGCTATATAAACGCGCAAATTCTCAGGCTGGACAGTTCCTACAGTACAGGGAATCTGGCGGAACTTAAAGCCTTCTTTACCCTGGGGAACTCGAAGCGGACCGATTCGCCTTATACGGAAGCGGCCATTACGGGCTACAAGATAAACGACGACGGGGAGTTTGTATCACAGTGAGCAGAGAGCAAGTAGCAAAGAGCAAAGAACAGGGAGCCAGGAGGCATGAAGATGGCGGTAAACTACCGGACAAGGGGCGGCTGGAACACCATAGCGGAAGTTCTCAACAGTGTTTTCGGCAAAAAAACAAAAAAAGGTAAAAACTATAACAGGGTCAGGCAATCCAAGTGGAAAATCAACAACAACCGCTTCGCCGTATTTTTGTATCTTGCCAAAGCGGTAGAAGGGGGCGGCTGGACCCCTCCCTATAAAAACGTCGACTGGCTCAACATCCCCGACAGGAACAACAAAGCCTTTACCATGATAGAACTCGACAAACAGCACGAAGGCGACGCCTGCGGCGGAAAACCCGTACCCGCCGAGGAATGGGCCGTATTTGTCCACGACGACAAAGTCCCCGAAAAGAAAACATACCGCTTTTACGGTGTTTTCAAATGCACCGGGCCCGGCTCGCAGGGAATATGGATATTCCACCGGCAAAACCTTCGGCTCGTTGCCGCGGACTGGAAGGCGGACTAGCAAAGTATAGACGGCATTAAGAAAGCGCTGCGGAGGCGCCCGAAACGGCCCGCGAATCAGCGAAGATTTTTTAACCGCAAAGTCGAGCTGTCCGCCCTGTTGGGCGGACAGCTCAAGAAATTTAGCCACGGACAACACAGACCACACGGAAAAAAGAAGAATTTTACCAGAAAGAAATTTTACCACGAACCTCGCGAACAGAAAACTTTTAGATTTAGCTGTCAGTGGTGTCAGCGTGGTCTACTTTCCCTCAAAAACTAATGGGTAGGAATACAAAAATAACCGCCGGTTCATTTTTCTTAGAAATAAATATCCTTCCGCATACTGATATTCTTGCGCTTTTTAGTATTCATTTCGTCATTAACCAGAAATCCGTTCTTTTGATAAAAAGCAAGGACGCTTTCATTATGCTCTATGTCGGTGTCTACCGTAAGAAAACGAATGGCGAAATAAATTTCGTTACATTTTTGTGCAAAGGTAATTAAGGCTATGCCCTTTCGCGTCGTTGATAGCTATTCGGGGCATTTCCTGACCATAGACATGATTATGTCATTATGCTTCTTCTGTCTGGCCAGGGCGGCTTTTGTCGGCCTGCGGCGTATTTCCGCGATGACCTGCTTAATGATAGCCTTATCTTTAATGACCGTCGGCTCAACCGGTTTTATCCTGACACCCATACATAACTCCTGTTTCTTAAACAATACCTTTTTTTCAGGGAAAAGAAAAACGGCAGCATTGCGCGGTTAATATTCTTGAAGAGGAACCACGGACAAATACTAGCCACGGACAACACAGACCACACGGAAAAAAGAAGAATTTTACCAGAAAGAAATTTTACCACGAACCTCGCGAACCATCACGAACATAAAACTTTTAGATTTAGCTGTCCGTGTCGTCAGCGTGGTCCGTGGTAATTTCTTCTCATTTTTTTCGGGCGGGGGGTAGGCGCAGACCTTGGCTGCGCCGTAGGGGGGCCGGAAGCTCAGGCCCTTATACGCTATGGCAGTGTGGAAACAGGCCCCCCTTACTATATAGTGTCTGTCCACAAAGTCGGTTGCTTTGCGGACAGACTCTATATAAAAAGGCGGGAGAATGTGTTAGGCTTGGCATCAGGCTATGCGGTACTATACGATACAGGTAAAAACCAGGGCGGAGCTGAAATTTATGCGGTTTTACAAGGCTCTGTACCCTGGCAAGCCGCTTGCTTTGTACTTTCCCCGCAAGGAAATCCCCCTGCGCAAGCTGGGTGTCATGCGCACGGCGGTCAGCGCCGTACTGCCGGGTTATATTTTTATTGAGCTTGACGGGGATGTTTCCATAACGGAGTATTATTGGGAATTGCGGAGGACGCCGGGGTTTTTCCGTTTTCTTGTTTCCAACAGGGATATACGGCCTCTGGCCGGAACTGAGCTTGAACTGGTGCTCTACCTGCTGAAGGCCGCGGGGCCTGTGGCGGGTATCTCAAAGGTGAGTTTTGACGAGAATTCCCGGATTGTGGTGCGCGAGGGGCCGCTCAAGGGTTTTGAGGGCAGGATTATTAAGGTGGATAAAAGAAAAGGGAGGGCCCGGGTTCAACTGGATCTCTACAACGAGTCCCACTGGATAGATTTGGCGTTTCAGGTGATCGCCGGTTCTTCCTGACCCGGAAAGTTATGGCAAAGGTTAAAGTGTCCCGCCTGTATATTATTGGCGCGGGTTTTGCCGGAAAGACTCTGGCCGGGGAAATCAGGGCCAAGGGTATTTTTGGCGATCTGGCGGCGTTTCTGGATGATGACCCGGAAAAAATCGGTTCCCGGATTGACGGTGTGCCGGTGCTGGGTCCGGTCAGGGATGTGGCGCGGCTTTTCAGGATGAATTCGGCTGACGAGGCTATTATCGCCATGCCCAGCGCCAGGCGGGAGTATCTGGCCGAAATCCACGGGATTCTTAAAAGCGCCGGTTTCGGCACTATACGCATACTGCCCAGTATTTCCCAGATAATCGAAGGGGATGCCCATCTTATCCAGACAAGGGATATTGACCTTGAGGATCTTTTGGGCCGTAATCCGGTAACGGTAAATCTCAAGGAAAGCCTCCGCTATCTCAGGGGCAAGCGGGTTCTGGTAACCGGCGCGGGCGGTTCCATAGGGAGCGAGCTTTGCCGCCAGCTTTTGTCCGGCGGGGCGCAGCGGCTCTACCTTTTCGGCCACGGCGAAAATTCAATCTACCAGATAGACCGCGAGCTCCGTCTGCTCCAGGATGAGGGTGTCGGCGAAAAAGCCGTACTGGTTCCGGTTATCGGGGATCTCAAGGACGCTCCTTTTATCGAATACATACTGGAGAAGCTCAAGGCGGATGTGATTTTTCATACCGCGGCCTACAAGCATGTTCCCCTTATGGAAGAAAACCCCGTGGCCGCCATAGAGAACAATGTATTCGGCACCGCGAATCTGCTCAGGGCCGCCAGGAAACACGGGGTAAAGCGTTTTGTTTTTGTGAGTACCGACAAGGCGGTCGCCCCTGTCTCGGTCTACGGGGTTTCCAAATATCTGTGCGAACAGCTTGTCCTGAGGGAGGCCGGAGCGGCCCTGCTTGCCGGGGAAGCTGTGCAGTACATGGCGGTGCGTTTTGGCAATGTGCTTGGTTCCCGGGGTTCCATAGTGCCCCTTTTCCAGAAGCAGATAGAAAACGGCGGGCCGGTAACGGTAACTGATCCGCTCATGCGGCGCTGGTTTATGACTATACCTGAGGCCTGTTCCCTGGTGCTAAAGGCCGGCGGTGTCGGCGAGAACGGCAATCTCTATATGCTTGACATGGGAGAGCCGGTTTTTATCAAGGACCTGGCCGAGCAGATGATACGTTTTTACGGTTTTGAGCCCGAACAGGATATTAAGATTGAATATATAGGCGCCAGAAAGGGCGAAAAACTTGACGAGGTTCTCTGGGCCGGCAACGAAAGGCCCGAGGAAACCGGGTTCTCCCGCATCAAAAAGCTGTGCCGCGCCGCCGGTGGAAATCTGGACCTTGACGGCCTCATGGAAACGCTCAGGCCCGTCTGCGTTTTTGATCCGGCGAAGCCGGGGGCCTACCGGGACGGCCGCCTGCTCAGGGAAGTGCTGAAGGCGGCCATACCTGAACTTATCATACCGGAGGAACCCCATGGCTATTGAGGATATACCTTTTGCCCTTCCCTTTTTGGGAAAAGAAGAAGAAGAGGCCGTACTCAGGGTGCTTCGCTCGTCCTGGCTTACCACGGGCAGGGAGGCCCTGGCCTTTGAGAAGGAATTCGCGGATTATTTGTGCGCCTATAGTACGATGAATATCGATAAATCATTATGGGATACCGTTGGTACGCTAAATACCGTCGGTATGGATAAATCGCTGCCCTGTATCGGCGATACGGATAAATCGCTGCCCGAACAAGTCTTTACCCTGGCGGTGAATTCGGCCACGAGCGGCCTGCACCTGGCTCTGGAAGCCTTGGGGATTGGTCCGGGCGACGCGGTACTGGTTCCTTCCTATACTTTTACCGCCAGCGCCGAAGTCGCCCGCTATCTGGGCGCTGAACCGATACTGGTTGACTCGCTGCCCGGCGCGTTCAATATTGATCCCCAAAGGCTTGAACATACCATAACCCGTCTCGAAAAGGGCCTTCCCGCCTATGAACGTCCGGGTTCCGGGGGCGGCGGCCCGGCGGG
>JAIRXO010000139.1 GCA_031268255.1 Spirochaetaceae bacterium | reverse complement strand
CCCATGATGGCGTCAAAGGCATCTTCCTCGGTGTCAAAAACCCGCGCCGGTCCTTCGTGCCTGAGCATGGCCGGGGCCACGGCGCTTTGCTTGACCACGGCGCCCTGGGGCGCCAGGTTGCCCCTGAGGGCCGCAAGGCCCCCGGTCTTTGAATAGGGGTTTTCTATGGGCCGTATCACGCCGGTATTTCCGTTTGCCGCCCCTTTAAGGGCGTCGCCAAGAACGCCGTACACTGTCGGGGCATCAAGGTCAAGGAGCTGCTTTTTTGCCAGCTCAGAACATACAGCCGGTATGCCGCCCGCCGCGTGGAGGTCCTCTATGGCGCTGGGCCCGGCGGGCGAAAGTTTACAGAGATTGGGAGTAACGGCGCTTATCCTGTTAAGCAGCTCAAGGTCCAGACGGAAACCCGCCTCGTGTGCCACTGCCGGAAGGTGGAGCGCCGTGTTGGTGGAACAACCCAGGGCCATATCCAGCGCCAGGGCATTGAGAAATGCCCTTTCGGTTAAAATCATTTTCGGCGTTATGTTTTTGTTAAGAACATCCATGACCAGCATGCCTGACCTCTTGGCCAGGCGGAGCCGCTCCGCCATGACAGCCGGTATGGTTCCGTTCCCCGGCAGGGCAAGGCCCAATGCCTCGGTAACGCAGTTCATTGAATTGGCGGTAAACATACCCGAACAGGACCCGCAGCCCGGACAGGTTATTTCTTCAAGTTCGGTAAGCTCCGCCTCGCTCATAAGGCCCGCGCCTACGGCGCCTACAGCCTCAAAGATGGAAGTCAGGGTCAGGGGACTGCCGTTCTTTCTGCCGGCGAGCATGGGACCGCCGGATACAAACACCGAGGGCAGGTTGAGCCTCGCGGCGGCCATGAGCATGCCCGGCACTATCTTGTCGCAGTTGGGAATATAGATCATGGCGTCAAAGGCGTGGGCCATAACCATGCACTCTATGGAGTCGGCTATGAGTTCCCTGGTAACCAGGGAATAGCGCATACCTTCGTGGTTCATGGCGATTCCGTCGCATACCCCTATGACCGGAAACTGCACCGGCACGCCGCCGGCCATGCGCACCCCGTCCGCGGCTGCCTTGGCCACCGTGTCCAGGTGAATGTGGCCGGGTACAATCTCGCTTTTGGCCACGGCTATGCCGATAAGGGGTCTTTCAAATTCCTCATCAATAAAACCCAGTGCCCTGAAAAGGGAACGGTGCGGGGCCCGCGCCACTCCTTTCTTTACTGAATCACTACGCATGGTATTCTCCTTCTGTCCAGGGCGCGCTTTTGACGGCCTCAAGCACCGCATCCGCCATGGCCCTGGTTCCCACAACGGTCTCCCCGGCGCCGCTCTTTCCGGCTATGTCGGCGGTACGCAGCCCGCTGTCAAGAACCCGGCTGACCGCCGTCCCGATAAGGGCCGCCTCTTTTTCGAGGCCGAAGGAATAGCGGAGCATCATGGCGGCGGAAAGTATGGCAGCCAGGGGATTGGCAATATCCTTCCCCGCTATGTCGGGGGCGGAACCGTGTACGGGCTCGTACATACCCATGATTGACTTTCCGCCCTCCGCGTCAAGGCTGCCAAGACTCGCCGATGGCAGCATGCCTATGGAGCCGGTAAGCACCGACGCCTCATCGGAAAGAATGTCGCCGAACAGGTTTGAGGTAACAATGACATCAAACTGCCCCGGACTGCGCACCAACTGCATGGCGCAGTTATCGACATACATATAACTGGTTTCTATTAGAGGATATTCCTTTGCCAGCTCTTCGGCAACTTCCCGCCAGAGCCTCGATGATTCAAGCACATTGGACTTGTCAACCATGCAGAGCTTCTTCCGCCTTTTTGCCGCCGCCGCGTAGCCTGTGCGGAGTACCCGCTCTATTTCTGTGCGGGAGTAGGTCTCGGTGTCAAAGGCCAGAGACCCGTCGGCGCTCCTCCCCCGCTCCCCAAAGTAAAGACCCCCGGTAAGTTCCCGCACGATGAGCAGGTCAAAGCCCGCTTTACCGCCGGGACTGCCCGCAGCAAGAACTTCATCCTTGAGGGGACAGGCGGAGCGGAGCTGGGGCAGGAGAGAGACCGGCCTGAGATTGGCAAATACGCCGAGACCTTTGCGCAGACCCAGGAGTGCCCGCTCGGGCCTGAGATGGCCGGGGAGCTTTTCCCACCGGGGGCCTCCCACGGCGCCCAGGAGCAGGGCGTCGCATTGCGAAACCTTTTCCACAACGCCGTCAGGCAGGGGCACGCCGCTTCTGTCTATGGACAAGCCGCCGGCTTCGAGTTCAACATAAGTAAACACATGGCCCGCTTTAGTTCCCGCCGCGTCAAGAATTTCCACCGCGGGGCCCATAACTTCCGGCCCTATCCCGTCGCCGGGAATCAACGCTATCGAATAGTTCATGCTGTATGCCCTCCTTCTTCGCCGTCGAGGATGAGTTTATATTCTATGGAATCAACCAGCGCCGCGCGGCTCGCGTCAATGATGTCATCCGAAACTCCGACAGTACTCCAACTGCGGAGACCGTCGGTTGATTCTATGAGTACCCTGACCTTCGCGGCTGTGGCCTCGTTGCCGTCTATGACCCTGACCTTGTAATCCAAAAGGCGCACCTGCGTTAAGTCGGCGTAGAAATGGACCAGTGCCCGGCGCAGCGCCCCGTCCAGGGCATGAACCGGGCCGTTCCCTTCGGCGGCGGCTATCTCGGTCCTGCCGTCAACCAGAACCTTGATCCACGCATGGGAACAGGCTATTGAACTGCCGGTGGGATGTTCGCTCACCACCCTGTAGGCGAGAATTTTGAACAGGGGTTTGTATACGGATTTTGGCGGCTTTGTTCCCCTGGGCGGTTTTGTTCCGGCAATGAGCCGCCGTACCAGAAGTTCAAAACTGGCGTCGGCGCCTTCAAACTGCCAGCCTGATGCTTCAAGCTCCTTGATCTTTTCCAAAAGCAGCACGGTAAGCGGATGGTCCCTGGTGACAGAAGGGTCTATCTTCTTCACCCTTTCGGCAATGGCCGAGCGGCCTCCCACTTCGCTCATGGGGAAGTGGCGGCTGTTGCCCACCAGAGACGGCTCTATGTGTTCAAAGGAACATTTCAGTTTGAGTATGCCGTCGGCGTGCATGCCCGCCTTGTGGGCAAAGGCATAGCGTCCCACATAGGGCATATTGTCAGGAACCGCCACATTGGCAGCCTCGGCTACCTTCCAGGTCAGCTCCGAAAGGCGCGCCAGTTTCCCCGGCGGAAGGCAGGTCTTTTTCAATTTTATTTCTATTGAAGGAATTACCGCCGCCAAAGCGGTATTGCCGCAGCGTTCCCCAAAACCCACGAGGGTTCCCTGCACATGGGTACAGCCCGCCTCAACAGCCATGACCGTATTGGCGCAGGCCATGCCCGCGTCGTTATGCGCATGAATACCGATGCGTATCCCCCCGCCCGAAGGCGGCAGGAAACGGGCAAGGGCCTTGCGCGCCGCGCCTACCCCTTTGGCGATGAAGTCAGGAAAGCTCCCCCCGTTGGTATCGCAGAGTACGATACAGGCGGCCCCGGCTTCGGCTGCCGCTTTCAGGGTCGAGATGGCATAAGGAGGATTGGCCTTCCAGCCGTCAAAAAAATGTTCGGCGTCATATATCACCGTCCGCCCCCGTTCTTTAAGGAACGCGACAGTCTCGGCTATCATGGCTATATTCTCATCGAGTTCCGCACGGAGGACTTCGGTAACATGGAGATCCCAGCTCTTGCCAAAAATCACCACCGCCCCTGTCTCCGCGGCCAGAAGGCTTTTTACCTGGCCGTCCTTTTCGGGCGGGCTTCCCTTCTTCCTGGTGGAACCGAAGGCGCAGAGCTTTGCGTGCTGGAGCTTCAGCGAAGAAGCAAGGCGGAAAAATTCCAGGTCCTTGGGATTGCTCCCCGGATTCCCCGCCTCTATCCAGGCCGCGCCGAGTTCGTCAAGGGCTTCGCTTACCGCGAGCTTGTCCCGCACCGAAAAACTTATGTGTTCTCCCTGGGAACCATCCCTGAGGGTAGTGTCAAGTATTTCTATCTTCATCCCTTCCTCATTCGGACGCTCCGGCGTCCAGGTCCCATTCCATGGCGTTGACCGCCGAAAGGTAGGCCTTGATCGACGACTCTATCACATCGGTAGAAACGCCCCTGCCGTTCCAGTGCCGTCCGTCCTGGCTTATCTTTACTATGGTTTCTCCCTGTGACGACGAACCGCCGGTAATGGCGCCAATCTCGTACAGGTCCAGTTCCGGCTCCCTGCCTATGATCTGGTTTATGGCCTTAAAGATTGAATCAATGGGACCGTCTCCCATAGCAACTTCTTTTTGAATTGACCCATCCTTGTGCTGAAGCCTGATGGTGCCTGACGCGCCGAGGGCCGAGCCGGTGTTTACCGCCCAGTGGTCAAGATGCCAGGTCTCAGGCGCCTGGACCATCGTGTCCATCACCAGGGCTTCTATGTCGCGGTCGCTTATCACTTTCTTCTTGTCCGCCAGGTCCTTGAACTGGGTAAAAACCGTCTCAAGGGTTTTCCCGTCAACGGTAAAGCCAAGGTCTTTGAGCCTTTCCTCAAGGGCATGGCGGCCCGAATGTTTACCGAGTACCATCTGGTTCTTGGAGATACCCACCGATTCGGGGGTCATAATCTCGTAGGTGGCCCGGTTCATGAGAACCCCGTGCTGGTGTATACCTGCCTCATGGGCAAAGGCATTGTCCCCCACTATGGCCTTGTTAGGCTGCACCTTGACGCCGGTAACCTGGGTTACCAGGCGGCTTACCCCGTAAAGCTGGGTGGTGTCAACGCGGGTATCGGCCTTGAGAACATCCCTGCGTACCCTGAGGGCCATGACGATTTCCTCAAGGGAAGCGTTGCCCGCCCGCTCGCCTATGCCGTTGACCGTACATTCAATCTGGCCGGCTCCGGCGGCCGCGGCGGCAAGGCTGTTTGCCACGGCAAGGCCCAGGTCATCGTGCACATGAACGGAGAACACGGCCTTTTCCGCGCCGGGAGTGTGTTCTTTCACATAACGGACCAGGGCGCTGAATTCGCCGGGAACAGCGTAGCCCACCGTGTCGGGTATGTTGACCGTTGTCGCTCCGGCGGCTATGGCGCCGCCAAACACGCGGCACAGAAAATCAGGGTCGCTCCTCGACGCGTCCTCGGCGGAGAATTCTATATCCGAACAGAATTTTTTCGCGTACTTTACCGCGGAGACGGCCTGCTCAAGCACCTGATCCCCGGTCATCTTGAGCTTGTACTCCATGTGTATGGGAGAAGTAGCGAGGAAAATATGGATGCGGGGACGGGCGGCCTTCTTTAGCGCCTCGCGGCCTGAGTCAATGTCCTTTTCCAGAGAACGGCACAGGCCCGCGACAGAACAGTTTTTGATGATGCCGGCGATGCTCCGTACCGATTCGAGATCGCCGGGGCTTGATGCGGGAAACCCGGCTTCGATGACATCAACGCCCAGTTTTTCTATGCGCCTTGCGACTTCCAGTTTCTCCTGGGGATTCATGCTGCAGCCCGGCGCCTGTTCACCGTCCCTGAGCGTTGTGTCAAATATTCTGATAATACGATCCGCGTTTGTTGTCATTTTTCCTCGTTCTTTTTTATCCAGCCCATCATGGAACGAAGCTCCTTACCTACCTTTTCGATGGGGTGGTCCGCCTCAATGGCCCGCATGCGGTTAAAGTTGGGACGGTTTACCTGATTTTCCAGTATCCATTCCCTGGCAAATTTGCCATTTTGAATTTCCTTTAACACCTGACGCATGGCATTCTTTGTTTCTCCGGTGATAATCCTGGGCCCGCTTACATAGTCGCCGTATTCCGCGGTATCCGAGATTGAATAGCGCATAAAGGAGAGGCCCCCCCGGTTTACCAGGTCTATGATGAGCTTCATTTCGTGCATCACCTCAAAGTAGGCGCTCTCGCTCTGGTAGCCGGCCTCGACGAGCACTTCATAACCGGCCTTCATCAGGGCGGAGACGCCGCCGCAGAGTACCGCCTGTTCGCCAAAAAGGTCTGTCTCGGTTTCTTCCTTAAAGGTAGTCTCCAAAACTCCCGCACGGGCGCCGCCTATGGCCGCCGCGTAGGCAAGACCCAGGCGCTTGGCGCTCCCCGACGCGTCCTGGTGAACCGCGATGAGGCAGGGCACTCCGGCGCCGGCCAGATACTGTTCGCGCACCGTATGCCCCGGACCCTTGGGGGCTATCATCACCACGTCAATATCAGGCGGCGGCGTAATCTGGCCGAAGTGGATATTAAAGCCGTGGGCAAAAGCCAGGGTCTTTCCTGGTTTAAGAACAGGCTTTATCGATTCAGTATAGAGCCTGGCCTGCTTTTCATCATTGATGAGAATCATGATGAAATCGGCGGCCTCTGCCGCTTCCCTGGCGATCTTTACCGTAAGACCCGCGGCCTCTGCCTTCTTCCAGGAAGCGGAACCTTCGTAGAGCCCGACAATGACCTTGAGGCCCGATTCCTTGGCGTTAAGGGCATGGGCGTGTCCCTGGGAACCGTATCCGATAACGGCGATGGTCTTGCCTTTTAGGGCGCCCAGATCACAATCTTTTTCGTAGTACATTACAGCCATAATTCCTCCTCGAAAAAGCCGGAGGGCTTTTTCATATTGGCGAGTTTCCGGTAATCGTCTTACAGAGGCCAAAGGCCGCCGCGCAATTGCCGGTTAGTTACTAATGCTTAGTACAGAAGATACGGACAGTATCCTGGCGCCGCGCTCCAGGGCGACAAGGCCGGTGCGGGCTAATTCGAGTACGCCGTAGGGACGAAGAAGCAGAATAAGACCGTCGAGCTTTTCTCTATCGCCTGTGGCCTCAATGGTAATGGTAGTGGAAGAAACATCAACAACCCGTGAACGGAAAATTCCGGCTATCTCTATGACAGCCGGACGGGTCTGCTCACCGGCGCTGATTTTAACCAGCATGATTTCCCGCCGCAGACATGAAGAAGGATCAAGCTGGCGGACAGAGATAACATCCACCAGTTTTTCGAGCTGCTTGATTATCTGTTCGAGCACCGGATCTGCCCCGGTCACCGCGATAGTCATACGCGAAACAGAAGCATCCTCTGTTTCCCCGACAGTCAGACTGTCAATATTGAATCCGCGGCGGCTGAAGAGTCCTGACACCCGGCTGAGTGTCCCTGCCCGGTTTTCCACCAGAACGGACACTACATGCTGCCTCATGCCTTCCCCCACAATTACATTGTCATACCATTTTATAAGAATCAGCCGGACTGTGCAAGGGCTCCGGGAGCCAAACGCCTGGTCAGCGTACATTGACAAGAGCGTCAGGGCGGGATATAACATAACGGACACCACCGGTCCAGTAGCTCAGGGGATAGAGCGGCCGCCTCCTAAGCGGCAGGTCGGCCGTTCGATTCGGCCCTGGATCAACTAATTTGTTGTAATATA